>DSCJ01000024.1 GCA_011049175.1 Bacteroidota bacterium
AGTAGCTGTTGACGCTCCTCTTCACTGAGTTTTTCAATAGCCTGTTTAATTTCTGACAATTCCATAACAGCATTTTTTTCAAATATACAAATAATTGCTGATTATATCATAACAAAGCCAGTATACTACGTAGTTGTCTACGTAGCTTGAGTTCAAGCTTGAGTTCAGGAATTCAATGCAACATTCAGTAAGTTGCACGTTGTAAAAGTATCATCCACTTAGTCCCTGTGAAAAAGAAGAGATCTTTCAAGGGATCCAAAAGGGAAAGAGTTACCGGTTGACAGCCAGAGAGCTATCTCGTAATATTTCCGCCATTAGCCGCGAAATCAGCACCCCGGCGGAAATTTCTGCGAAGCTGTTCTTCGGCACAAACGCGACCGGACGTTTCTCCTATCTTTGCCCTGAACCCAAACAGAACCTGAACCATGAACATTTACTTTCCCAAAACGCTCAACGAATTCATTATTGAGCGGCAGGCGGAATTCCCCTATGCCCGGGGCGAATTATCACGCCTGTTGCACCATATAGGCATCGCTGCCAAGGTAGTGGGTAAAAAGGTAAACAAAGCCGGGCTGGTCGACATTCTGGGGCATGCTGGGAATATGAATGTGCAGGGAGAAGACCAGATGAAGCTGGATGTGTTTGCCGACATCCAGTTCCGTGCCGCCCTGAAAGCCAGCGGGGAGTGCTGTGGCATTGCCTCGGAAGAGAACAAGGACATTGTAACTTTCGATACCGATCTGGCCATGGATGCCAAGTATATTGTGGCCATCGACCCGCTTGACGGTTCGTCGAACATTGATGTGAATGTTTCCATCGGCACCATTTTTTCCATTTACCGGCGGCTTTCCGAGAGGGGCACCCGGGCGGTGATGGACGATTTCCTTCAGCCGGGAACCGAACAGGTAGCCGCCGGCTATATTATTTACGGTTCATCCACCGTACTGGTCTATACCACCGGCCACGGGGTAAATGCCTTCACCCTCGACCCTTCGATCGGGGAATTTTGCCTTTCGCACCCCAACATACGCACTCCCGATGACGGAACCATCTATTCCATCAATGAGGGGAACTACACCCATTTCCCCATGGGAGTAAAAAAATACATCAAATACTGCCAGGAGCGCGACGAAGCCACCAACCGGCCATACACTTCGCGTTACATCGGATCGCTGGTGGCCGATTTTCACCGCAATTTGCTGAAAGGAGGAATCTACATCTACCCGCCAACGGAAAAAAACCCGGAAGGCAAGCTCCGCCTGCTGTACGAATGCAATCCCATTGCCTTTGTTGCCGAACAGGCCGGGGGAAAGGCCACCGACGGTTTTCAGCGGGTGCTGGAAATAAAGCCCCTTTCCCTGCACCAGCGGCTGCCCTTTTATACCGGTTGTAAAAAAATGGTGGATAAAGTGGAAGAATTTCTTCGTGCATACTCCGAAGCTTGATATCTTTGTGAGCCCGAACGTATGCACACTGTGTGGAAAAAACCAACGAACCGCTGAGCATTCTGCTTCAGGAAGCAGAAAATCATCCCGTTTTCCGTGAAGAACCTCCCGGAAAGCTGGAGGAAAAAAAGTACCTGCATATCAAAGGGCTCACGGGTTCGGCCCACAGCCTTTTCATAGCCCGTCTCAGCACCTGCAGCACGGCCCCAACCCTGGTCATTGCCGATGATCCCGAATCGGCCGAGTACCTGTTTCACGACCTGCACCACCTCTGCCCGCAGAAAGAAATCGTGTACTTCCCCTCCTCCTTCAAACGGTCGGTGCTATATGGAAAGCCTGATCCCGACCAGCTGGTGATGCGCACAGGAGTGCTTGACCGTCTGCTGTCGGTAAAAACTCCGCCGGTGATTGTCACCTGCCCGGAGGCACTGGCAGAAAAAGTGCTCCCCGGCAGGGAAGTGGAGCAGAACCGGATTGTTCTGCGCATTGGAGAAACACTGGCCATGGACGACCTGCATGCCTTCCTGTACGGATTTTCCTACCGGCAGGTTGATTTCGTGCAGGAACCGGGGGAATATGCCCTGCGGGGTTCGATCATCGACGTATTTTCCTATTCCTCGGAAGATCCTTACCGCATTGATTTTGCCGGGAACCGGATAGAAACCCTGCGCACCTTTGATATCGAAGACCAGCTTTCCCGGGAAAAGCTGGAGGAAATTTCGTTGGTTTCGAACCTGCACGATGCGGGCCGCGGACACGACCGCATTCTGTTCACGGAAGCCCTTCCCGCAGAAACCAGGATATGGAGCACCGGACTGGAGTTTCTTGCCGGTCGCCTGGACGACCTGTACCGGAACACACCCCTTCAGGTGCTGGAAGAGTGGACGGGCGATCCTGTGCCCGACCGTTCGCGGTACCTGACCCCCGGAAACACCCTGCTTGAATCACTCAGAAGGTTCAAAGTGACGGAAACCGGCCGGCAACGCTATTTTCCTCCCGACCGGGAGCTGATCTTTCATACCGAACCCCAGCCCCCTTTCCGGAAAAATTTCGAATTGCTGGTTACCGACCTGACAGACAAACAACTGCAGGGATACCGCCTGTATTTCCTCACCTCGAATCCACGGCAGGGAGAACGGCTGGAGCAGATCTTCAGGGACATGGGATACCCTATTGATTTCCGCACCCTGCAGGGCACCCTGCACGAAGGATTTGTGGACCACGACCTGAAGATGGCCTGCTATACCGACCACCAGGTATTCGACCGCTACCACCGGGTAAGCCTCCGGCGCAACGCCCCCAAAAAAGCCGCCCTCACCCTGCGGGAGATAAGCAGTTTGAAACCCGGCGATTATGTAGTGCATACCGACCACGGGATCGGAATATTCGGCGGGCTGGAGACCATTGATGTGGGGGGAAAGAAACAGGAAACCGTACGCATGGTGTACCGTGACCAGGATATTCTGTTTGTCAGTATCCACTCACTGCACAAGATATTCCGTTACAAGGGCAAGGACGAATCCCCGCCCAGGATACACAAGCTGGGGTCCGGGGCCTGGCAGAATCTGAAAAAAAGGACCAAAAGCCGGGTTAAAGACATTGCCCGCGAACTCATAGCCCTTTATGCCCGGCGCCGCCTGAAGAAAGGGTTTGCTTTTTCGCCCGACACCTATCTGCAGCAGGAGCTGGAAGCTTCGTTTATATACGAAGACACACCCGACCAGCTGGCCGCCACCCGGGCCGTAAAAGAAGGAATGGAATCGTCAGCACCCATGGACCGGCTGGTATGCGGCGATGTGGGGTTCGGTAAGACCGAGGTAGCCATCCGGGCCGCTTTCAAGGCCGTGACCGACAGCAAGCAGGTAGCCGTACTGGTGCCCACCACGGTACTGGCCCTGCAGCATCACACTACCTTTACCGACCGCCTGAAAGATTTTCCGTGCACGGTGGAAATGATCAGCCGGTTGAGAAAGCCGGCCGATCAGAAAAAAATCCTTCAAAGACTGAAGGAGGGAAAGATCGACATTATTATCGGCACCCACCGGCTGGTAGGGGCTGATGTCAAATTCAGGGACCTGGGGTTGCTGATCATCGACGAGGAGCAGAAGTTCGGCGTGGCGGTAAAGGAAAAGCTCAAAACCATGAAACTGAATGTAGACACCCTTACCCTCACAGCCACCCCCATACCCCGAACCCTGCAGTTCTCGCTGATGGGCGCCCGCGACCTTTCGGTCATCAACACACCTCCTCCCAACCGGTATCCCATTATTACCGAACTGCATACATTCAATGAGGACCTGATCAGAGAAGGCATAGAGTATGAAATAAGCCGGAACGGGCAGGTATTTTTTATCCATAACCGGGTGGAAAACATCGGGCAGGTGGAAGACATGATCAGGCGTATCTGCCCCGGCGTAAGTACGGTAGTGGCTCACGGGCAGATGGAGGGGCCTAAGCTGGAAAGGATCATGCTGGATTTCATCCGCGGCGATTACGATGTGCTGGTATCGACCACCATCATCGAGTCGGGCATGGATATTCCCAATGCCAACACCATATTCATCAACCAGGCACATCACTATGGTTTGAGCGACCTGCACCAGTTAAGGGGCCGGGTGGGACGTTCGAACCGGAAAGCCTTTTGTTACCTGCTGGCCCCTCCCCTCAGCACCCTCACTCCCGAGGCACGGCGCCGCCTGAAGGCCATCGAGGATTTCTCAGAACTGGGAAGCGGTTTTACGATTGCCATGCAGGACCTGGACATCCGGGGGGCCGGGAACCTTCTGGGAGCCGAGCAGAGCGGTTTCATTGCCGAAATCGGGCTGGAAACCTACCAGCGTATTCTGGATGAAGCCATGACGGAACTAAGAGAAACCGAATTTCCTGATCTGGCCGCCGAACCGAAGAAAAGCCGGAAAGAACCGGAAACAACCGAAGAGACCCGGTATGTCACCGATTGCCACATCGATACCGACATGGAGCTTCTGTTCCCTGAATCGTATATCAGCAATGTAAGCGAACGGATCAGGCTGTACCGGGAAATGGACAATATTAGCACGAAGGAAGGGATCCGTCGGTTTGAAGCCACCCTGGCCGACCGTTTCGGACCTCTCCCGGAACCCACCCGAGAACTGCTGAATGTGATCAGGCTGCGGCAACTCGCCATGAGGCTGGGGTTTGAAAAGATCATCCTGAAAAAAGGGCAGATGGTGATCCATTTTTTGTCCAATCCCCTTTCCCCCTATTATCAATCGCCCGTTTTCAGCCGGATTCTGTCATTCGTGCAGAAGCAATCAAAAAAATACCGGATGAAAGAGGGAGAAAAGCGGCTTACCCTTACCGTAACCGGCATAAAAACCGTCGAGGAAGCCAGCGAAACACTGAAAAACATGCTCCCTTCCTCTGCGTCGGGTTTGTGATCAGCCCTACATGGAAAAGGAATATAATGTATCTTTGCAGGTTATGCAGCACCTGGTGATCGACATAGGCAATGCACGCATCAAATATGCCGTGGTGGATAAGGGGGAAATCGGTGCCACAGGAAATTTACCTCATGACCGGGCCTCAGAGATATTGAAGATAGTGAAGCAGGAAAAAGGCATTCGACGGGGCATTGTGGCATCGGTAGCCGCTGCCGAACCCGGCTGGCTGAAGGAACTGGAAAAAGCCCTCGATCTTTTTATCGTGCTTGACGGAACCATTCCCCTGCCTTTCAGGGTGTTGTACCGCACACCCGAAACCCTTGGCCCCGACCGTCTGGCCGCTGTTGCCGGTGCATATACGAAATTCCCGGGATCGAACGTTATGATATTTGATCTGGGCACGGCCCTCACAGTAGATATCCTGAATGCCTCCGGAGAGTATGTGGGAGGCAATATTTCCCCGGGGATGTCGATGCGATTCAGGGCATTGCATCAGTTTACGGGAAGACTGCCCCTGGGGGAACCTGAAAACGGCGCTCCCCCTGTGGGCGGGAATACCCAGGAGGCGCTGACAGCAGGGGTACAGCAGGGGATACTGCGCGAAATAGAAGGCTACATAACCTGGGGTCGGTCACAATTCACTGATATGAAGGTAATTTTAACCGGCGGTGATGCCGATTTTTTTGCAAAAATGTTAAAAAGTCCCATCTTTGTGGACCGTAATTTAGTATTTACCGGGCTGGACCGTATTTTACAACATTATGCAGAACATACACAGGATTAGTTGTTCAGTGGTTTTTCTTCTTATGATGACGGGATACGGCGGGTATTCGCAGAATTCAGTGAATTCGCCCTATTCGAGGTTCGGCCTGGGAGACATTCATCATCAGGGTTTTGTGCGGAACATGGCCATGGGAGGCATTTCTCTCGGTCTCCGGAACCCGACATCCATTGACTATGTCAATCCGGCTTCCTTTTCAGCCCGCGACACCATGTCGTTTCTTTTTGATTTTGCCATGCAGGGGAAAAGGAACAGCCTGAACACCGGAGAGCTGAAATCGGCCAGCAGCGATTTCAACTTCCGGCATCTGGCTCTGGCATTTCCCATTACCAGGTGGCTGGGCACCAGCGTTGGGATTACCCCATACAGCACCATGAGTTACAGCCTTCTGGAGCAGGGAACCATGGAAGACCTGGGGCAGGTAAATTTCACATACCTGGGAGAAGGGAACCTGAGCCGGTTTTACCTGGGAGCCGGTGCCAGGCTGGGAAAATATTTTTCACTGGGGATGAGCATGAATTATCTTTTCGGAAATCTGGAAAGAGGAACCCGGATAAGTTTCCCCGAGGATGACTATGCAGCCGAAACCCTCATCAGTTACAAACTTCAGGCCAGGGGAATTTACATGTCGTACGGGGCTCAGTTCATTCTTCCTTTGCCCGGAAACTACTTTTTCCATGCCGGGGTATTGTTTGAGAATGAAACCGGGATTTCCGGTAATCTGACCCATTTCAGCCAGTACATTCTGAGCCCGGGAGAAGGGAGCGCCACCTATGACACCCTGATCAATGAAACCTCGGAACGGGATCTGCTGCTCCCCACCCGAATGGGTTTCGGAATATCGGCAGGTAAGGCAAATCACTTTACGGTGGGAGCGGATTATTCCCGTGAAAACTGGTCGCCTCACGTACTGCCCGGCCTAACCGACTCACTGACAACAAGTCAGTCGTTCAGGGTTGGGCTGGAATTCATACCCGATGCCTCGGGCATTAACAGCTACTTTTCCACCGTGCGTTACAGGCTGGGGGGATACTATCACCGGGGGTATTTAAAGATCAGGGAAGAACAGATCAACGATTTTGGCATAACTTTTGGACTCGGTTTACCGCTGCCAAGAACAAACAACACATTCAATGTGGCATTTCAGCTTGGACAGCGCGGTTCTTTGAGTCATGAACTGATCCGTGAAACATACGGAACCATCAGTTTCAGTCTCACTTTGTACGATTTCTGGTTCATTAAATATAAATTTGACTAAAATAACTCAAATAATGAAAGCGAAAATTACATTTCTCACATCGGTTCTCCTGACAGCAGTCTGGGCATTTTCCTTCGGGCAGAAGGGTGTTGAAGACGGATCTCAGTGGGGGCACGGAGAAGACAGTATCAACTGCCTGAAGAACTACAGCCTCTACAGGGAGTATGCCCGACTGGACAATTACAAAGATGCCTATCCTTTCTGGATAGTTTGTTTCAATGAGTGTCCGCTGGCCAGCAAGAACCTGTATATTGACGGGGCCAGGATGTTCAAGGAAAGAATTGAAAAGGAAACCAATCCTGAAAAACAGCAGGTCCTTATCGATTCACTGATGCTGATTTACGATCAACGTGCAAAATATTTCCCCGAAGACGAGGGACGTGTGCTCGGATACAAGGGGCTTGATCTGCTGAGGTATCAGCGGGATAACCTGGATGTTATTGAAACGGCCAACGGATTTCTGAAAAAATCCATCCAGTTGTCGCAGCACAATTCATCGGCAGCGGTGCTTGCCACGTTTATGACTTCCAGCATCACACTTTTCCGTTACGAGCGGATACCGGCAGACCGGGTAGTGGAAGATTATGCCCTGGTTTCCGAAGTGGTTGACAAAGCCATTGCCAGGGATCCCGACAACAGGGATCTTGCCCTGGTCAAGAATAATGTTGACCAGAACTTTGCCGCCTGCGGAGCCGCCAACTGTGATGCCCTTATCGAACTTTTCGGACCACAATACGAGGCTAACAAAACAAACGGTGAGTTTCTGAAAAAAGTAACCGAGTTGCTTTCAAACACCGGATGCAAGGATTCAGAGCTTTACAGAAATACTTCCGAAAGTCTTCATAAGCTTGAACCGGCCGCGAAGTCGGCTTATGAACTTGCCAGGCTTTTCAAGGGAATCAATCAGTTCGACAAAGCCATTCGTTATTACAACCAGGCTATTGAAATGGAAACCGATCCAAAAGAACGGTCAAGGTATTATGTTGAATTGGGTGATCTCACTTTCAGGGAAAAGAATGATCTGCCAAAAGCCAAGCAATATGCCATGAAAGCCGCAGAGGAAGATCCAACCAACGGAGTGGCTTTTCTGCTGGCAGGCAACATCATTGCTTCCGCGAAAGACTGTGGAGAAAATGAACTGGAGAAGAAAGCCCTTTACTGGTTAGCCGTGGACTATTTTGTCAGAGCCAAGCAGGTTGATCCTGCCCTGGAAGAAACCGCAAACCAGTACATCAATACCTATTCCCAGCATTTCCCCGATATCGAAACCATTTTCTTCCATGGATTCAAGGAGGGTGATGCATACACCATTGAATGCTGGATCAATGAAAGAACCAGGGTCAGAACCCGGTAATTATTTTCTGCAAATCCGGAAAAAATACATCCGCCATGCCATTCCCCTGATCCTGGGAATGGCATTGCTTTTTTCGTGCAGGAAAAATGATATTGAAGTGATCAACACCCTGACGGGGATCAACCAGTTGCCAAGCCAGTCGGCCCGGGATATTGAAACCATCTACACTGATTCGGCCCGTATCCAGCTTCTCATTCGTGCTCCCTTACTGAACCGCTACGAAGACGAGAAGCAACCCTATTACGAATTCCCGGAAGGGCTGTATGTTGAATTTTACGGGGAGGAAGAAGAAGTAGACTCTCGACTAACGGCCCGTTATGCCATTTTTCATGAAGCCGACGAACTGTGGGAAGCACGCGACAGTGTTCTGGCGGTCAATCGTGAAGGGGAAATTCTGAGCACCGATTTGCTTTTCTGGGACCAGAAAAAAAAGCTGATCTATACCGACCGTTTTGTAAAGATCACCACGCCCGATGAATTGATTTACGGGGAAGGATTTGAAGCCGATCAGGATTTTTCCGACTGGAAGATAAAAAAGGTAACGGGAACCATTTATGTCGAACAATAGACTCAGTAACAAGGCCGCCAGGGTACTTGAAACCCTCTGGTTAGTACTGGTGCTGGTATGCCTCATAGCAGGAACTATCAGTTCCGTGAATCACGGACTGGAAAACTCCTTCATATTCTTTATATTTGCTCTGATCGCCCTGCTGATGTTCCTTTTGAGACGCAACAACATGCGACGCAACAGGGAAAACGGTGATAACAGGCCATGAATGCTTCACTCATTATTCTATTTGCATTGCTGTTTTCGGCATTTTTCTCGGGCATGGAAATGGCCTACCAGTCGGCCGGTATGCTGAGAATTACCCTGGCCGGAAAACAGCGTCGGTTTTATACCCGTTTCATGTCAGGACTGTACAACCGATCCACCCATTTCATGATCACCCTGCTGATCGGAAAATTCATTGCTCTGGCGATATACGGAATTTTTATGGTGGCATGGCTCGGGACTCCCCTCGGGGAACATATTGAATCAGGCATTCTGGTGTTGCTGGTTTTGATCATTCTCTCCACCGTTCTCTATCTCCTGGCAGGAGAACTGCTCCCAATTCTTTTTTTCCGGGCACGGCCCAACATTGCCATGCAGGTGTTTGCCCTCCCCACCTGGCTGATCTTTATCCTGTTCTATCCTGTTACGCTTATGTTTATAATCCTGGGCAAATTTTTCTCAAAATACGTGTTTCATTCAGATTTTCAGCTCAGGCAGCAGCAACTAACTTTTGGCAGGCCCGAGCTCAGCTACCTGGTGAAGGAAAGTCAGTTGTCGCCGGAAGGAGAGGAACAGACAAACCACGATTTCAGGATTCTGCGGAATGTTCTCGATTTTGCGGAAGTAAGGGTGCGTGATTGCATGATCCCGCGCCCCGAGATCATTGCCGTGGAAGAAAAAACGGGGACCCGTGAGCTTCAGCAGATATTCAATGAAACGGGCCTGTCGAAAATCCTGGTATACAAGGATTCCATCGATAATATCACCGGATATGTCAATGTTAAGGACCTGTTCAGAAATCCCAAAACCATCCGGTCGAAAATCACCCCCATCAGCATTGTTCCAGAATCCATGCCGGCCAACAAGCTACTGGCCGGGCTGATGAAAGAAAAGAAAAGTATTGCTGTGGTGGTGGATGAATTTGGCGGGATATCGGGACTGGTTACCGTGGAAGATATCCTGGAAGAAATATTCGGAGAGATTGAGGATGAACACGACTTCATCCGCCTGGTAGAGAAACAGATCAACAACAGGGAATACATATTTTCCGGAAGGCTTGAGATTGACTACCTGAATGAGAAGTATCACCTGGGTATTCCGGAAACAGACGATTACGATACCATTGCCGGCTTTGTACTGTATCATTACGAAGATATTCCCTCCCTGAACGAGACCATTATCATCGACCGTTATGAATTCAAGATACTGAAAGTAAGCCGCACCCGCCTGGAACTGGTCAAGTTGATCCTTCATGACCAATAATGTTCCCCACCCTGTTTTTCTTCAGGGCAGAAAATGCAGAACAAATTAAATTGTGTATATTCGTACCCTGAAAATTTTGAACCTGTTAAATAGTAGTACGTTCCATGGCTGTATTAGAAAAACTGAGAAACAGGGCGGGTATTCTGCTGGCGGTAGTCATCGGACTGGCCCTGTTCGGATTCATTCTCCAGGACCTTTTCACATCCGGCGGAAGCATTGGCCGCTCGGGAGATTTGGAAATCGGGAAGATAGGCAGGCATTCCATTACTTACCAGGACTATCAGAAGAAGATCGACGATCTGATGCGCATTTATCAGATCACCGGAAATACCAATATGGATGAAGCCACCCTGGAAAGCATCAGGGAGCAGACCTGGCAGCGGCTGGTCCGGGAAGAGATCCTGGAAAAGGAATATGAAAAGCTGGGCATTGATGTAACCCCTGATGAACTGTTCGAGCTGATCCAGGGAGCCCAGCCACATCCCATGATCCAGCAGCTTTTTACCGATCCCCAGACAGGAATGTTCAACCGGCAGGCCTTGTTCAGCTTCCTGAGGAACATGGATATGGACCCCAACCAGAAAGCATACTGGCTTTTCCTTGAAAATGAGCTGACGGAAGAAAGAAAATATACAAAATACACCAACCTGATCAGAAAAGGCATCTATGTGCCCGGCAAACTGGCCGAACTGGAAATTCAGCGGCGGAGCAAAATGGTGGATTTCGACTACGTAGCCGAGTCGTTCACTTCCGTTCCTGACAGTCTGGTGAACGTTACAGCTGCCGATGTAAAGAACTATTACGAAAAACACCGGCACAATTACCGTCAGGAAGCCACCCGTGATATTGAATATGTGGTGTTTGATGTCAAGCCCTCGAACAGTGATGTACGTGACGTGGAAAAATGGATTGAAGGGATCAAGCCCGAATTCGAGTCGGTGGAGGAAGTGGAACAGTTCATCAGTCTGAACAGCGATGAGCGTTACACCGGCCGAAATTACAAGAACGGCGAACTACCTTCCAGCATTAACGATTTCATGTTCCAGGCCGAACCGGGCGATGTGTACGGTCCCTATTTCGAAGACGAAGCCTATAAACTGGCCAGGCTGATGGAAATCAACTACCTGCCTGATTCAGTCAAGGCCCGGCATATCCTCATTGAACCCGACAGGTCATTACCTTATGAAGCAGCCATGGCCGAAGCCAGGGAACTGGCCGACAGTCTGAAAACCCTGATCGAAATCGGGGCCGATTTTTCCAGTCTGGCACAAGAGTACTCGGCCGATCAGGGATCGGCCATGCTGGGAGGCAACCTGGGCTGGTTCACGGAAGGAACCATGGTACAGGAGTTCAGCGATGCCTGTTTCAACGGCAGGCCGGGGGATCTGACCATTGTTGAAACCCAGTACGGAATACATCTGATTGAAATACAGGAACACGGACCGCGGGTTAAAAAGGTAAAAGTGGCCGTTCTGGCCAGGAACCTCGAACCCAGTTCAACCACCTACCAGAACGTATACACCGAAGCCAGCCGATTTGCCGCAAACCATAATACCTATGAAAAATTCAACCGCGCGGTGGAAGATGAAAACGTTACCAAAAGGGTTGCGAGCGATATCCGGAAGAACGACAAAACCATAGCCGGACTGGAAAATCCCAGGCCTCTGATCCGTGCAGCATTCCAAACCGATGAGGGAAAAATCATTCTGGATGTGAACAACCAGGCTGTGTTTGAACTGGATGACCAGTTCGTAGTGGGATTTGTCACCAGAGTGAGGAAGGAAGGATTCACTCCTCTGGAAGATGTACGCAGTGAAATTGAATTTAATGTAAGGAAACAAAAGAAGGCAAAGATCATCACAGAAAGGTTGCAGGAAGCACTGGAACGATCGCAGAATATTACTGATCTGGCCGGCAGGATGGGAACAACGGTAAAGGAAGCCACCGGCATTACGTTCGCCTCATTTTCAATACCCGGAGGTGGCATTGAACCGGCTGTTATTGCCACAGCCATTGAAACGGAAGAAGGAGAAATATCCGGGCCGATTACCGGGAACAACGGAGTGTACGTTCTGGAGGTAAAGAATGTGGTGGATGCTTCAGAAATCAATCTGGCTACCAACAAGAACCAGCTGATGCAGAGTTACCAGTCCAGAGCCTCCTATGAGGTGTTTGAAGCCCTGAAAGAGATGACAGGCGTGCAAGACAACCGTTACAAATACTTTTAATACAGGGGAATCATCCCGGGGGTACCCCCTTCAGAGCAAAACATGAAAAAAGAGGGGCCAACACCCCTCTTTTTTTCAGCATTGCCGGATTACCGGCAAACAAGAACAACCCCCCTGTTGTCCTTTATCCTGCCCCATTCAATCCACGTTGTCGTGCAAGTAGGAATTGTTGGGGTTCAGCCTGATCTCTTCCTTTTCATCTTCAGAAAGAGAATATCGTGACACTTTGGTGCTCTCCGATGATTCGCGCTTTTCCAGCTGTATTTTTTTCCTGATATAAGCAGGTTCATTTTCCAGCTCGTCGATATTTTCCTGCAGGCCGGCCGGATTGTTTTTATCGTTCAGCAGGGAATGGGATTGTTTTAGCTTTTTTATCCTTTCCGCTGATTTTCTGACTTCTCCGGGCATCTCCTCTTCATCGTCCACCACACGTACATTGTTTTCTTTCCGGCCGGCGGCGGGATATTTGAATTCGATACTCCGCTGGGTAAACCGCTGCATATTCTCCGGACGTTCTCCTTTTTTTCTGTCACGTATGGTAAAAACCGTTTCATCGCCGGGGACAAGGTTCTTTTTCTCTTCCAGAATAACGACATCGGTAGGTTTCTTTCTGACATAGAGTTCGGGAATGCTGTTGGCCTCGAAACCTGTAGCAATAATGGTAATCTGCACGGCATCCCCCAGCGACGGGTCAATGCAGGTTCCCCAGATCACCTGGGCCTGTTTGTCAATGCTGGCGGTTACGTAATCGGTGATTTCACCAACCTCGTCCATACTGATCTCATCTTCGCCCGACGTAATATTCAGAAGCACGTTCCTGGCACCCGTAATATCGTTGTTGTTCAGCAGGGGAGAGCTGACAGCTTCCTGAATGGATTTAATGGCCCGGTCCTGGCCTGAAGCCATTCCCGAACCCATAATTGCCACGCCGCTGTTGGTCATAACTGTTTCCACATCGGCAAAATCGACGTTGATATAGCCATGCACGGTAATGATCTCGGCAATTCCCCGGGCTGCTCTGGCAAGCACATCGTCGGCCCGGGCAAAAGCCTGGGAAAGTTTCAGATCGCCATAAATTTCACGCAGCTTTTCGTTGTTGATCACCAGGAGAGAATCCACATGGGGGCGCAGTTCATTGATCCCTTCAATGGCCTGTTGGATGCGCGTATGCCCCTCAAACCGGAACGGAATGGTCACAATGGCCACCGTAAGGATCCCGGCTTCCCGGGTAGCTTTGGCAATTACCGGGGCCGCACCGGTACCGGTTCCTCCGCCCATTCCGGCAGTAACGAATACCATACGGGTATTCGATCCGAGGGCTTCCATCACGTCGTCAATATTTTCCAGGGCGGCCTGGCGTCCTATGTCGGGTTTGTTGCCGGCCCCTCTTCCTTCGGTAAGGGATTCTCCGATCTGGATTTTTACTGGGACCGGACTGTTCAGCAGAGCTTGTGCATCGGTATTACATACCACAAAATCCACATCCTTGATCCCCTGGCGGTACATATGGTTCACCGCGTTGTTTCCTCCACCTCCAACGCCTATCACTTTGATGATGGAAGCCTTGTTGTGGGGAAGATCAAAATTCATTAATTCTTCGGCCATGGTTATACATTTTTTCGGAGGTTTCTCTTCAATACATGGTTGGTTACATGCTAGCGCCTTTTTCCTCGAACATATCGGTAAAGGCATTCTTCAGGGTTTCTATCAAGCCTTTCCTGACGGGAGTTTCCTCTCCTGCTTCCTGCTCTTCGGTTTCTTCGTCCGTCATCCGGCTCCTTTGCTGCTGCTGTTCCAGGATTTCATACCCTTTCAGTACCAGTCCCACACTGGTTGAATACATTGGCTGGTTGACCTCCTGGTCGGCATCGCCTGCCAGTTGTTCGTTAGGAAGTCCCACTCTGACATCCAGGCCGGTACGGAACTTCACCAGCTGAGACAGGTGTCTCAGCAGGGCCCCGCCACCGGTAAGCACCATTCCCGCTGCCAGCTTATCAAGATAACCCGAACTTTCAATTTCAAAGGTTACGGCATCGATGATCTCTTCCATTCTCGACTGGATAATATAGGCCAGGCTTTTAAAGGAGATCTCCTTGGGTTCCCTGCCGCTGATTCCCGGAATAGTGACCACCTTGTCGTCCTGGGCAATATCGCCCAGGGCCGATCCAAACTGCATTTTCAGGGATTCTGCCTGACGCAGCAAGATGGAACAGCCCTCCTTGATATCGTTTGTCACTACATTTCCGCCAAAGGGGATTACGGCCGTATGCCTGATCACATTGTCATAATACACGGCGATATCGGTCGTTCCACCTCCGATATCCACCAGGGCCACACCGGCTTCTTTCTCGTCGTCGGTCAGTACCGCCTCGGCAGAGGCCAGAGGCTCCAGAACCAGCTGGTGAATATTCAGGCCCACCTTTCGCACGCACTTTTCAATATTCCTGGCAGAAGCGGTTTGTCCGATCACAATATGAAAATTTCCTTCCAGCCTGTGACCCGACATGCCCACAGGATTTTTCACCCCGGTTTCGTTATCCACAATAAAATCCTGGGGAAGCACATGGATAATCTCCTCTCCCACATCAACATGGATTTTCCGCATGTCATCAATCAGGGCAATGATGTCCTCACGGCTGATCTCTTCCTGGTCGGGATCACGGTTGATATATCCCCGGTTACGCACACTGCGGATGTGCTGTCCGGCAATTCCCACAAAAACATTCCCGAACTTGACGCCCAATTTGGCCTGGGCTTCTTCCACCACCGTACGGATGGCATGTACGGTTTCCTCGATATTGAGGACCACTCCCCTTTTTACTCCCTTCGAGGGTGTTTTGGCCATGCCCAGCACATCGAGTTTTCCCTGTTCGTTTTTCCTCCCGGCAATGGCCACAATTTTTGTCGTGCCAATGTCAATGGCGGCTACATAGTCGTTTTTTCTGTTGCTCATAATATTATTTTTTTGTGCAGATTACCTGATCTTTATAATTCAAATTGATCCATTCATATTGATTCCAGCCCACACGGCTGAATCCTTCCCTGTAAAGCACCATCAGTTTGTGCAGTTTGCCACGGTAGTTTTCCAGTGGTCCCAGCATAATCATGTGGGCCCCGACCCGCGGTACAAGTTCCACTTCCAGGTCAGGCCTCACATACACCTGTTCAAACTGGGCGCTCCAGAATTCATTTTCGGCGATGAACAAAGCCATATCATACAACTGGCGGTACCAGGAAGCGTTCTCCAGCGAATCAACCTGAGTAGCCGAACGGACCGTACCGGGGTCAGGCAGATAACCGTTGCAGACCAGTGTATGGGCAGGTTTGATATCTCCGCAGGGCACCAGGAAACCTTCCCGGTCAAGATACATACTTCTTTGCGAAGGATAAATCAGCCGAAGTACCGGTTTACGCTGGGTGATCTCAACCCTGAGCACTCCCTCGGAAGTGGTATAGGCTTCAGCCTTTCTGACAAAAGGATGTATTTCCACTTCTTTTTCAATTTCATGGGTATTGATCAGGCTGAGAGAAGCACCGAGCAGGCCGGTTTGTTCGTTCAGCAACTTTTCACCGATCTCCCTGCGTTCCACAAAGCGTAGTTCAACACTGTCTTTCACAATGACCCGCAATACCTGGCAGGGTATTTTCCTTTCATAGACCGATACGGCAGACATCACCAGCAGGGCGTATGCCAGGAGGCCCAGCCAGAATATCCAGTGCCGTATTTTTTTCCAGATCCTTTGCATCATAACAGTTCAAACCGTTTCTGCAACCACTTTTTTATATCCGTTACCAGGGTATCAATATCTCCGGCCCCCAGGGTAAGCAACACCTCGAGTTCGAGCGGTTTCAGGGCAGGGATAATGTCTTCTTTTCTGCAACGAATTACCGCCTCGGGGTTTCGCATGTGCTGCCTGATCGTATCGGCAGTGATGCCGGGCAAAGGCTCTTCCCTTGCCGGGTATATATCGACCAGGATGCAGGTGTCCAGCAAATCCAGGCTTCGGGCAAAATCCGTTGCAAAGTCGCGTGTTCGGGTGTACAGGTGCGGCTGGAAAATACCAGTTATTTTCCTGCCCGGAAATGAATCCCTGACCGCTTCGATGCAGGCTTTCAGCTCTTCGGGGTGATGTGCGTAATCATCCATATACACTACATCAGCGGTACGTATATGAAAGTCGAATCTTCTTTTCACCCCTTCGAAAGAATCCAGACCACTTTTCAATTCGTCCATTCCTGCACCCAGCAGCCAGGCCATAGCCGCCGAAGCCACGGCATTTTCCAGGCCGGCCTTCCCCGGATTCCCGGACATCAGGCGAGAGATCTGTCCTCCGGGTGTTTTCAGGTCGAAACTCCACTTCCCTTTTCTGTACTGCCGGTTTTCCGGTGTAAAATCGGCATCCTCTTTTACGCTGTATGTGTACTTTCTGATCCCTTCGGGATATTCCACAGGCAATCCTTTTTTCATCAACAGGATTCCTCCGGGTGGAAGGTGGGATACAAATTCATTAAACGCCTGTTGCAGTTGCCTGTAATCCCCATAGATATCAAGGTGGTCGGCATCCATAGAGGTAACCACAGCATGGGCAGGGTAGAGGCGCAGAAAGGAGCGGTCGAACTCATCGGCTTCAAGCACGAACCAGGGATTCTGCCCGGTCATGATCAGGTTGTTGCCGTAATTTTTTGATATCCCGCCCAAAAAAGCCGTGCAACCATTTTCTGTCGTGGCCAACAGATGGGCCAGCAGGGTTGACACCGATGTTTTCCCGTGGGTCCCGGCCACAGCCACGGAGGGTCTTCCCCTGCTAACCTCCCCCAGCAATTCGGCTCTTTTCATAAGGCAGAAGCCGGCCTTTTTGAAATAGTTCAGTTCGGCATGTGTACCTGGCAGGGCAGGAGTGTACACCACCAGGGTATTTTCCTTATCCCTGAATGACTGCGGGATCAGGGCCGGATCATCGGAATAATGTACCGGAATACCTTCCCCGGCAAGTTCCATGGTTAATGGAGTGCAGGTTCTGTCGTAACCTGCCACTTCTTTTCCAAGGCGGTGAATGTAACGTGCCAGAGCGCTCATCCCGATACCTCCCGCACCCAGGAAATATATTCGTTGTATGTGGTTCAGGTCGATCACTCTTTCTCCGTTTTGACCAGTTTCAATACTTCTTCGGCAATCTGCCGGGCCGCTTCGGGCCGGGCCATCTCCTTTATGTTCACAGCCAGCTCCTCACGTGCCACCCTGTTGGCCAGCAGGCCCAGGCATGATTTGATCAGGGTTTGTTCCGCTTCGGCATCGGGGATCATTCTGGCTGCTTTTCTGTTCGCCAGGGCCATGGCGTTATGTGTCTGATGATCACCGGCCACGTTGGGTGAAGGAACCAGAATTACCGGTTTGCCAGCCAGGCAAAGTTCCGAAAGGGTTCCCGCCCCTGCCCGGGAAACGATCAGTCCGGCCACGGCATAGGCCAGATCCATCCGGGCAATGAAATCGGTAATCACCAGTCCGGCCGGTAATTCCTTTCCGGTTTCTTTGCGAACGGTATCAAGATACAGGCTCCCCGTTTGCCAGAGGAGCTGATATCCCGCATCCAGCAGGGAACTGTAACCTGCCAGCAAGGCCCGGTTGATTGTTCTGGCCCCCTGGCTTCCTCCCAGCACCAAAACCACCGGGCTGTTTGCCCTGAAGCCGAATTCCGAAAGGCCCTCTTCTCTTTTTCCTTTCAGATCGATCATATCCTGACGTACAGGATTGCCGGTTATCAGAATCCTGTCAGCCGGAAAATATTTTTCCATCCCTTCCCAGGCGACACATATTTTCTGTGCCCGGGAAGCCAGCCATTTATTGGTCAGCCCGGCATAGGAATTCTGTTCCTGGAGCAGGGTAGGGATCCCTCTGGCCTGCGCCCTTCTCAAAACAGGGCCGCTGGCATATCCCCCCACGCCCACCACCACATCAGGAGAAAACTCCCTGAGGATGGAATCGGCCCTGCTCAAGCTCATGGCCAGCTTCACAAGGGTATTGACATTTTTCCATACCTTTTTTCTGTGAAAGCCGCTAACCGGAAGACCCACAATACGGTAACCTGCCGCCGGCACTTTATCCATTTCCATCCTGCCCTCAGCTCCCACAAACAGGATCTCCGCACCGGGAGCCATCTGCCTGAGGGCATGGGCAATGGATATAGCCGGGAACACATGGCCACCCGTTCCTCCACCGCTAATCAATATTTTAGGCTTCCTGTCCATCTGATTCTGTTGAATCTTCTATATTTTCCATTTCTTCCAATTCCTTCTCCACTCCCCGGCTCACACTGAGAATAATGCCCAGGGAAACTCCGGTAAATAAAAGTGACGAGCCACCCATACTGACCATGGGCAGGTTCTGTCCGGTAACAGGGAACAGATTAACCGCCACCCCCATATTCACCACGGCCTGGATAACAATACTCAGGGTCAGTCCAATAGCCAGAAAAGCGGGGAATGTCCGGTTGGCCTTTCGCACAATAACTCCTGCCCTGAACAGTAAAATAAGGTATGCCAGCATAATGGGAATACCCCCGAAAATCAGGCCGTACTCTTCAATAATGATGGCATAAATGAAGTCGGAGTAAGGATGGGGCAGGAAGTTCCTCTGAACACTTTTCCCGGGTTTCACTCCGAACAATCCTCCGGTGGCGATGGCAATTTTTGCCTGTTCCACCTGGTACCCTTCTTCGCCATCGGGCTGGATAAACTGTTCCACGCGGTGCCTCCAGGTACCGACCCTGCCCTCCTTGTCGAGCAGCATGGTGGCAGTAATGAACAACCCTATAGCCAGCACACCGATACCGGCAAATGCCAGAAGATGACGGATCCTGACCCTGCCAATGAACATCAGCACCATACAGGTGGCAAACAGGATAAGCGAGGTGGAAAGGTTGGCAGGCAGGATTAGCATGCATACCAGCACAATTGGTATAATCAGCGGTATAAAGGCTTCTCTGTAACTTTTTATCCTGTCCTGCTTGAGGGAAAGCATTCTGGCGGTATACATTATAAGAGCCAGCTTGGCAAAATCGGATGTCTGGATGGTGATCCCCAGCCCGGGGAGGGTCAGCCACCGGGCGGCCTGGTTCAGGCTGGTCCCGATCAGCAGGGTAAGGAACAGAAGGGGAACCACCAGGTAAAGAAACAACTGGGACAACCTGAAATAGTATTTATAGGGGATCATATGTGTGACGAAAATGATGAGTATGCCAATTCCCAGGATCAGGCCGTGTCTGATCAGGAAATACAGGGTATTGCCGCCCATTTTCCGGTAGGCCAGGGTTCCGGTGGAGCTGTACACGGCCAGCAAAGAGAAGATGGACAGAACAATAACAACTGCCCAGATTACCCGGTCACCCTGAAAATATTTCCTGATTCCCTCACTCATGGCTCGATTATTATTTACAGGTTTCTCACAGCCTGTTTAAACTGCCGTCCACGGTCCTCATAGTTTTCAAACAGGTCGAAACTGGCACAGGCCGGGGACAGCAGAACAGTTTCCTCTTTGTGGGCCAGGTAATAGGCCGCCTGAACCGCTTCCTGCATCGACGACGTATCCACTATGGTAGGAACAAGTCCTTCAAAAGCCCGGTGGATACTTGAGTTATCCTTTCCCAGGCAGACTATGGCCCTGACCTTTTCTTTCACCAGGTCTTTCAGCGGTGCATAGTCATTCCCCTTATCCACCCCTCCGGTAATCCACACCACCGGCGTGGATATGCTTTCCAGGGCATACCAGGTGGAATTCACATTGGTGGCTTTCGAATCGTTGATAAATTCGATGCCGTGCACGCTGATCACTTTTTCAAGCCTGTGTTCCACGCCCTGAAAATCGGAAAGGCTTTCACGGATGGTTTCTTTCCTGATGTTCAGGATCTGGGCGGCAATACCCGCTGCCATCGAGTTATACACATTGTGCTGTCCCATTAATGCAAGATCGTGTATGGTCATATCAAATGATTGATTAAGGTTACTTATTCGGAGAATATCCTCATCCAGCCAGGCACCGTTTTCCAGCCTTTCCCTGACGGAAAAAGGATGCATCTGCATGTTCGGTTTTCTGGTTTCAAGCTCCTTTCTGATCACCGGATCGTCCAGGCAATAAATGAGATGATCGGAAGAGGACTGGTTCCTGATAATCCGGAATTTCGAATCGATATAGTGTTGCATGTTGTAGCCGTACCGGTCGAGATGGTCGGGGGTAATATTCATGATCACAGCCAGGTGTGGCCGGAAATGGAATGTATCGTCCAGCTGGAAACTGCTCAGTTCAATAACATAGTAATCACAGGCTTTCTCTGCCACCAGGCCCGCAAAGCTACGGCCCACATTCCCTGCCAGGGCCACATTCAAGCCTGCTTTGTTCAGGATGTGCCAGGTAAGGCAGGTAGTAGTGGTTTTCCCGTTGCTTCCGGTAATTCCGATCAGGGTAGCATCCGTAAAACGGGCAGCAAATTCAATCTCGGAGACCACCGGTATCCCTTTGGCCCTGATTTTTTGCACTATTTCAGCCGAATCGGGAATCCCCGGGCTTTTCATAACCAGGTCGGCATCGAGGATTTTCCCGGATGTATGTTTTCCTTCTTCAAAGGGAATATCATTTTCAATCAGCATTTTTCTGTACCGATCGCGTAAGGTTCCCTGATCGGACACCCATACCCTGTATCCCTGCATGGCGGCCAACAGGGCTGTCCCCGTTCCGCTTTCTCCTGCACCCAGTATGGCGATCTTTTCAGGCATGTTTTTTTTCTTATTATCTGATCTTCAGTGTAACAATGGTTATGACGGCCAGTAAAATCCCCACAATCCAGAAACGGGTCACAATTTTGGGCTCGGGATAACCTTTCATCTGGTAATGATGATGCAGGGGCGCCATTCTGAATACCCGGCATCCTGCCCCGTATTTCCTCCGGGTATATTTAAAGTACCACACCTGGATTACCACCGAGAGGTTTTCCATCAGGAATATTCCGCAGAGAATAGGTATCAGCAGTTCTTTCCTGATCACAATGGCAAACACGGCAATGATACCCCCCAGGGCCAGGCTTCCCGTATCACCCATAAATACCTGTGCCGGATAAGAATTATACCAGAGGAACCCTACCGCGGCACCAATGAAGGCGCTCATAAAAATCACCAGTTCCCCGGTATAGGGAATGTACATGATATTGAGGTAATCGGCATAAATGATATTCCCCGAAAGGTAGGCAAGCACCCCCAGGGTAGTCCCCATTATGGCCGAAGTGCCTGTCGCCAGTCCATCCAGTCCGTCGGTCATATTGGCCCCGTTCGATACAGCGGTAACGATCAGGATCACCATCACAACAAAAACCACCCAGGCCCACTGCTGTTTATGCTTACCCAGAAAACCCACCAACCAGGCGTAATCAAATTCATTGTTCTTGACAAACGGGATGGTGGTAATGGTGGACTTGATATCCCTGGTCTGCAGTGCACGGTCCTGCTCATCCATCCGGCGGTAGCTTTCTTCCAGGGTTTGTGCCGGCGTTTCGCTCACCGGGAGCCTCTCACGCACCACTACCTGGTCGGAGGTATACATGGTAATTCCAACAATCAATCCAAGTACCACCTGGCCAAGGATTTTAAACTTCGCTGCCAGTCCTTTTTTATTGTGCCTGAATATTTTGATATAATCGTCTGCGAATCCAACCAGTCCCATCCAGAAAGTGGTAACCAGCATCAGGATCACATATACATTGCCGAGATCACCGAACAACAGGGTGGGTATGATGATCGAAGCCAGAATGATCAATCCGCCCATGCTGGGAGTTCCCTGCTTGGCATACTGCCCCTCCAGACCCAGGTCACGAATGGTTTCCCCGATTTGTTTCCGCTGCAGGAAAAGAATGATCCGTTTCCCGAAAAGCAGGGAAATGATCAGCGAAGTGATCACGGCCATAGCCGAACGAAAGGAAATGTACTGGTAGACTCCGGCGCCCGGCACATTTAGTTTTTCAAGATATTCGAACAGGTAATAGAACATACCGGTTATTATTTCATGAATTCTCTGATTACCTCCCTGTCATCGAAGGGATATCTCATTCCTGCAATTTCCTGATAGGTTTCATGCCCCTTTCCTGCCACCAAAACGATATCACCTTTTGTAGCCATCATCATTGCGGCCCTGATAGCTTCTTTCCTGTCGGTGATGCGCACCGTCCGTTTTTTTTCTGTCTCATCCAGTCCTTTTTCCATATCGTCGAGAATCACCTCGGGATCTTCCGTCCTGGGATTGTCGGAAGTCAGTATCACCCGGTCGCTGTAATCTGCAGCTATTTTTGCCATCATGGGCCGTTTCCCCCTGTCGCGGTCACCTCCGGCACCCACGACCGTCAAGATCCGGTGGGTTTTATTCCTGAAGCGGCTGAGGGTTTTCAGTACATTTTCAAGAGCATCGGGCGTGTGGGCATAATCCACCACAGCCATCTTCCCGTCTTTTCCACGGAGGGTTTCGAACCTTCCCCTGACCGGCCTGAGTTCACTCATGGTTCTGACCACTTCCTCGCTGTTCTGTTGCATTTCCAGAGCAGCCCCGTAAACTGCCAGCAGGTTGGAAGCATTAAAATGCCCGATCATCGGAGTCCATAATTCGTGTCCATCGATTCTGAGCATCATGCCCTCGAGACTGGTTTCCACGATCTTTCCACGGTAATCAGCCAACCTGGTCAGCCCGAAAGTTCTGGCCAGTGCCGCTGTATTCTGCACCATAACCTGACTGTGCTTCTCATCGGCATTCACCAGGGCAAAAGCTCCGGCAGGCAACCGGTCGAAGAACGATTTCTTGGCCCGGATATATTCATCAAAATCCACATGATAATCCAGATGGTCACGGGTAATGTTGGTAAATATGCCGCCTGAGAAGGTAATGCCGCTGATCCTGTGCTGGGCGGCGGCGTGCGAACTCACTTCCATAAAAACATATTCTGCTCCCGCACCCACCATTTCAGCCAGGAGGGCATTGAGTGTCAGCGCATCGGGGGTAGTATGCCTTGCAGGAAGCGATTTCTCAAGAACGCGGTATTCAATGGTGGAAACCAGTCCGGCCGGGTATCCCAGGCGTATAAACAGGCTATACAACAGGGTAGCAATGGTGGTTTTCCCATTGGTGCCGGTAACCCCCACCAAGCGGAGCCGTGAAGAAGGATAACCGTGCCAGGCGGAAGCCAGCAATCCCAGGGCCACAGCACTGTTTTTCACTTTCAGGTAACTCACTCCGGCATGAATTTCCCCGGGCAGGTTTTCACATACCACAGCGCGTGCTCCCTGCTGAACAGCCCGGGAAATGAACCGGTGTCCGTCAACACGTGTTCCCCTGACGGCAACAAACAGGGATCCGTTAACCACTTCCCGGGAGTCCTGGCAAATGCCTGTCAGCACAGGGTCACCGGGTCCTTTCTGCCGGATCACTTCCACTGCCTGTATGATATCCCCAAGGTTTTTCATTTACCGCCATTGCTTTATACAAAACTCATTTCCAGTAATATCTCCTGACCCGGTTTCACCGGTGTACCCGGAGGGATGGATTGATTCCTGATTTTCCCCCTGCCTCTCACCCTTACCTTCAAGCCTTGTTTTTCAAGCAGGTATAAGGCATCCTGCAATCCCATTTCCACCACGTTCGGCACCAGGTGACCGGTCACCTCCAGTGGATAAATATCCACCACCGAATCTTTGCCCGCCGGAATAATCCAGGGAGCCCGGGAATCCGTTTGCCTGTAATCCATATCCAGGGTTTCCAGCACTTTCACCAGATGGGAACAGCTGCCGTTTTTGGAATAGGGCACCCCGCCTTCTCCTCTGGAAGCCAACCGGTCAATAGTGGGATGCATATCGAGGCTGGTGGCATAGACCTTATCGGCAATTTCCCGGAAAACGGGACCCGCCACCAGATTGCCATAATACACAGAATTAGAGGGACTGTTTACCACCACCATACAGGAATATTTCGGATGGTCGGCAGGAAAATATCCCACGAAAGAAGCCTGATAGCTGACCTTCGATTCCTGCCGGTACCCAACGTTTTTATTGGCAATCTGGGCCGTTCCAGTTTTCCCGGCAATCCGGTAATACGGATTCTTCAGGTTGATAGCCGTTCCGTTTTCCACCACTCCTTCCAGCATGGTTCTGGCTTTTTCGATCGTTGATGAAGAGCAGATGGACGGATTGAGAACCT
This sequence comes from Bacteroidota bacterium, assembly GCA_011049175.1. GTDB lineage: Bacteria > Bacteroidota > Bacteroidia > Bacteroidales > VadinHA17 > HyVt-105. The sequence continues at coordinate 24,744 of DSCJ01000024.1, forward strand.
CGGTTCCGAAGGAACGAACTTTCTGCCCTCTGTACCTCAGTTCTTCCACGAATTTGGGTTTCACCATTTTGCCGTTGTTGGCTACGGCATTGTAAAAAGTCAACATCTGCAGGGGTGTTAACATCACCTCGTATCCGTGGGAGATCATGGCCAGTGAAATCCCCGACCAGTATTTATCACCGGGGTAACTGAGCATGGGGGTTCCTTCTCCCTTGATCTCCACTCCCAGCTTTTTGTTGAGGTTCATGCTGATCAGCCTGTCGATCAGATCATGGGGATGGTCTCTGTAGTTTTCATAAATGATTTTTGCTATTCCCACATTGGATGATACTTCAAACACTTCACGAACAGAGATTTTCCCGTATCCTTCCCTGTGGGTATCCCGGATGGTTTTGTCATAAATCTGGTATTCTCCTTCGCCGGTATCGATGGAATCATTCAAATCGATCACCCCGTCTTCCAGGGCTGCCATCAATATGGGTAGTTTGAAGGTCGATCCCGGTTCAGTACTTTCGCCGATGGCATAGTTATAGAGTTCCCGGTACGTCCCGTCGGAGTCTTTTTCAAGGTTAACCATGGCCTTGATGGCCCCGGTAGATACTTCCATCAGGATGGCCGTGCCATGATGTGCATCGTGCCGGATGAGCTGCTGCAACAGGGCATTATGGGCCACATCCTGAAGGGTGATGTCGATGGTGGTGATCACATCCATTCCATCGCGCGGTTCCACCTCATTGCCGTCGTTTACCGGCATCCAGACATCACCCGCCAGCCTCTGCATAAGTCTGACCCCGGTCACACCGCTCAGATACTGATCATAGGCTCCCTCAATGCCCACCACGTTTCCCGTAGGCCCTTTAGTAAGGTAGCCGATAGTACGTGAAGCCAGGTGCTGGTGGGGTTTCATGCGCAGATTATCCTGAACATAAATAAACCCTCCCTCATACCTGCCAAGACGCCATATGGGAAAAGTTTTCAGTTTTTTTAGTTCGGCATAACTCACCCCCCGGCGTACCAGGTAATACCGGTCACCCCGCTGCCAGGCCTGCATCAGGTCGTTTTTGTACTGCCGGGCAGTACGATCACGGAAAAGGGCGGACAGCCTGATGGCCAGTGAATCGACCTGATTGAGGAAAACCTGTGTGCTGAGCGCCGTACTGCGCATGTCCATTCTGATTTCATAATAAGGTACCGAACTGGCCAGTATCCGGCCGTCGGCAGCGTAAATATCACCCCTGTTTGGAAGAATGGTAATATCTTTGAGACTCTGGCTCCCGGCTTTTGTTTTGTATTCCTGTCCTTCCACCAGATGGATATAAAAAGCCTTTCCCAGAATGGAAATTCCCACAAGGAATACCCCCAGGTAAAGCATTCCGATCCGCCAGATGATATCCTTTTTGATAGACATACTTCGAAAAGCAGTTCTTATTTCTTTCTTTCTGTGCTATTAAGTTTAACCGGAGGTTCCATCGATTCTTTCAGCCCCAGTCCCTTTTCATTTATCAACCTGAACACTTCTGAAGGTTTGTTCAGCCGGTTGTATTCAGAAGCCACGGAAATAGCCTCGGCCCTCAGCTCCTTCACTTCTCTTTCCAGACGATCGATCTGCCTTACCAGGCGTTCAGCATGATAGCGATTCCCTATATACACCACCAGCAGGAAGGTCAGGAACAGAATAAACGGTAGCTGCCTTACCACCGATTCGCGGGTAAGCAGGGTGCCGTCAAGGAATTCCCTGACCCCGCTCCGTTTACCTCCCCGTGAAGGTTCTTTTACATCAATGAATTCTATGTTCTTCTTTTCCTGGCTCATGGCATTTTATTCATCCACACGTTCTGCAATTCTCAGCTTGGCGCTTCGTGCCCTTTTATTCCTTCGTATCTCGTCCCGGTCGGGTATAATCACCCTGCGGTTGACGGCACGGAACGGACAGGCATAATGACCGTACAGATCCTTCTCTATCATCCCGCGGGTATTGCCCGATCGGATAAAATTTTTCACCATCCGGTCTTCCAGGGAATGGTAAGTGATCACCACCAGCCTTCCCCCGGGACGAATGACCTCTGTGCACTGTTCCAGCAATTCTTTCAGGCATTCCAGTTCCCGGTTAACCTCTATGCGAATGGCCTGAAACAACCGGGAAAGGTATTTGGCCTGTCTATCTGCCGGCATCAATCCCTCAATGGCTTCCAGCAGATGTTCCACGGTTTTCAGTGGGTGCACCGTGCGGAAAGCCACGATCTTCGCCGCCAGTTCCGCAGCCCGTGGAAGCTCTCCGTGATCACGGAATATCCTTTTCAGCTCATCTTCCGGTCGGTTGTTCAGAACATCGGCCGCAGATTCCAGGGCATAGGTATTCATTCTCATATCCAGTTCCGTATCTTCACGGTATGAAAATCCCCTTTCCGGGCTGTCGAGCTGATGGGAGGATACTCCCAGATCGGCCAGCACTCCGTCAACCTGCTCAAAGCCGAACCAGCGGAGAAAATTCTTCAAATACCTGAAATTATGCCGTACAAACAAAAACCGCTCGTCATGGATATGATCTGCTTTTGATTCCGGATCCTGGTCAAAAGCAATCAAATGACCGGTTTTCAGATTCCTCAGGATTTCCCGCGAATGTCCCCCTCCTCCGAAGGTGGCGTCCACATACACTCCTTCAGGTTTCAGCTGCAGGCCATCGATACTCTCCTGTAAAAGAACCGGTATATGATAATCCATTATGCATCCTGTTCACTGGTTCTTCCTCCCATGATCTTTTCGGCCAGGGAGGCGAATTCATCCTCAGATTCCTCCATACGGCCGTAACTTTCTGCCGGCCATATCTCAATACGTGAATCCTGACCGGCCAGCACAACCTCTTTGTCAATACCCGTCTCTGCCAGAAGGCGCCTGGGAATCAGTATCCGGTTACTCCCGTCCAGCACCAGTTCAGCCGCACCCCGGTAGAAATTTCGGAGGAAACGGTTGTGGTCTTTCCGGTAGGGATTGATACGCTCCCTGATGATCTGGTTCTGCCGCTCCCATTCATGCAGGGGATACAGCACCAGACATTGTTCAAAAATGTCTTTCTTTACCACAAACGTATCCTGTGCTTCAGCAGGCAGTTGCCTTTTGAAAGTAGAAGGCAGCATAACCCTGCCTTTAGCATCAACCTTACATGTAAAATCGCCAATAAAGGTTGCCATCACAGATCATTTAATAGGGCTAAATTAAAGAAAAATTCCCACATTCACCCACTTTCTCCCATTTTTTACCACTTTTGTTGAAAAGTTTTACGGAAAAAAGAACGGAAATGATTCACCCCTGGGGATTTTTTTTCACAGATATCACCGGATCTGCCGTTTCAGCCTGTTATTTTTTATTTTTGACAACTGGAATAAGGAATCTCTGAAAAACATGGCACATACTCCGGAAAAGGAAGTACAACTTATTGATGTTGAGAATGTTCTGAAAAGCAGAAATCCGCGATTATATGCTTTGCTGCCCCGTTTTATCCCACGGTATCTGAAACGGATCGTGCATCAGGACGAGCTCAACGATTTTCTCCGGCGGCGGGGTCATCTCGTTGGAAAGGAATTTATAGCGGCTGCACTGGAAGACCTGAAAATAGAATATGAGGTGATCGGCATGGATAACATTCCCCGGGAAGGCCGTTACATTTTTGCATCAAATCACCCCCTGGGGGGGCTAGACGGACTGGTCTTCATCCATGAAATCGGGAAATATCACGAGAAGGTCCTGTTTATTGTAAACGACCTGCTGATGAATATAAGTAACCTGGAACCGGTTTTCATCCCCGTAAACAAACACGGTCGCCAGTCGCTGGAATATGCCCGGAAAATCGAGAAAGCTTATTCTTCCGATGCCCAGATACTTTATTTCCCGGCCGGTTTATGTTCCAGAAAACGAAAAGGGATTATCAGGGATCTGGAATGGAAAAAGAATTTCATTGTAAAAGCCAGGCAATATCAGCGGGATATTGTTCCGGCGCATTTCAGCGGAAGAAATTCCCATTTTTTCTACAGGCTGGCCAATTTGCGGGTGATGCTGGGGATCCGGTCAAATATTGAAATGGTATACCTGCCTGATGAAATGTTTAAGCAGGTGGAAAAAAACAAGAAAATTATCCTTACCATAGGTCAACCCATTCCGTTTGATACCTTTGACTACCGGCATTCTCCTGCTGAATGGGCCAAGCTGATCAAACACCATGTATACAACCTGGAACAGAGTCCCAATATGCTTTTCCCCCACCTGAAATAATTTTCTGCAGATTTATTAATTTATTAATTTAGTAGTTGATTTCTGACTCCCGTATGAAGAAAATTATTGCACCTGTATCAAGGAAGAATATCCTGGAGGAGCTTACCTATGAAAAGTTCGTCAGAAAAACGAACAACGGAGGAAATGAGCTGTATATCGTCAATTACGTGAACTCTCCTATGATCATGCGCGAGATCGGCAGGTTGCGTGAAATTTCTTTCCGCGCTGCCGGTGGAGGAACGGGAAAGGAAATTGACATCGATGAATTTGACACTTCCGAATATCCTTACCAGCAGTTGATTGTGTGGGATCCCGACGCCCGGGAGATTCTGGGGGGGTATCGTTTCATCCTCGGCCAGGGACCGGATGGAAAGGAAATGATACCCGAAATGCTCGCTACCTCGGAAATGTTTCGTTTTTCAGATCAGTTTATCAGAGAATACCTGCCCCTGACCATTGAACTGGGACGGTCCTTTGTCCAGCCCGACTATCAGTCAACCGCCAGATCAAGAAAAAGCCTCTATGCCCTTGACAACCTGTGGGATGGCCTGGGCGCCCTGGTTGTCATGAACCCCCACGTAAAATATTTTTTCGGGAAAGTCACCATGTACCCCCACTTCAACAGAAAGGCCCGGAATATGATCCTGCACTTTCTGAATGAACATTTTCCCGATCCCGATAACCTCATTACTCCCATTAAACCGGTTTGCATTGAGGCAGATGAGAAAGAGGTGAGTGAATTTTTTTCAGGAGAAACCTTCCGGGATAATTACAAAATTCTTTCACAGAAGGTCAGGGCGCTGGGTGAAAATATACCGCCCCTGTTCAATGCCTATATCAATCTCTCCGACTCGCTCAGGGTATTCGGCACAGCGGTGAACAAATCATTCGGGAATGTGGAGGAAACCGCTATGATGGTGACTATTCCCGATATTTATCCATCCAAGGTGGAAAGACATATTTCCACATTCGACCTGGACAAAGACGAGAGAGTAAGGGAAGACGATCAGTAGGCACGTTGCTGTTTCCCTTCCATGTAATGAATAAAGGCGGTGTTGACCACTTTATTGCCCCCGGGCGTAGGATAATCCCCCGTAAAATACCAGTCGCCCGTATGACCCGGACAGGCTTCGTGCAGGTTTTCAATGGTCTGGTATACAATCACCACTTCAGCCCGGATGGATTCATCTCTGAGCAGTTCTGCTATTTTTCGGGATATTTCCTCGGGAGTAAAGGGATCATAAATTTTTTTTACCAGATTAACGATCTTTTCCTTGGGAAAGGCTTCCTGCTCCTTACATTTCAGGTAAACTTCGTTAATCACCGCTTCCATTCCCCTTTCCCTGAGCAGGGCAATCGCTGCCTGGAAAGCAATGAACTGATCCAGCCTCGACATATCAATCCCGTAGCAATCGGGATACCTGATCTGGGGTGAGGAGGAAACCACCACGATTTTTTTGGGTCTCAGGCGGTCAAGTATTTTCAGGATGCTTTTTTTCAGGGTCGTGCCCCTCACAATAGAATCATCCATGATCACCAGGGTATCTCTTTCTTCTTCCACTGTTCCGTAGGTAATATCATATACGTGCTCCACCAGGTCATTCCTGCCCTTTTCCTGGGCAATAAACGTGCGGAGTTTCACGTCCTTGATAGCTACCTTTTCAATACGCGGGCGGAAAGCCAGGATATTTTTCAACTGGTCTTCATCGGGGTTTGCCCCCAGCATCATGATCTGCCGTTGCTGCCATTGCAGCAGGTATTCCTGCAGGCCTTTGATCAGGCCGTAAAAAGCAGATTCGGAGGTATTGGGAATGTATGAAAATACCGTATGCTGCAGGTCATGATCAATGACTTTCAGCAACGGGGAAGTAAGCAGTTCGCCCAGTTTTTTCCTTTCCCGGTAAATATCGGCATCTCCTCCCCGCGAAAAATAAATTCTTTCAAATGAACAGGAACGTTTGATGCCGGCATCCCGAATGGAAACCGTTTCCACCCGGCCGGTTTTCCTTACGATAAGTGCGGAGCCCGGGGTCAATTCAGATACATCCTCCGATCTGACATTCAACACCGTTTGAATAACCGGCCTTTCAGAGGTAGCTGCCACCACTTCTTCGTCATGATAGTAATATACCGGCCGTATCCCCCATGGATCACGGAATACAAAGGCATCACCGTGTCCCACAATCCCGCCGATGGCATAGCCGCCGTCCCATCGTTTGCTGGCCTGTCTCAACACAGCCGAAAGATCAAGATTTTCTTCAATCAGGGAAGATATCTGCTCACGGGGTACGCCCTGATCCAGGTAGCGGTGGTACATATCCTGGTTCTCCTCATCCAGGTAATAACCAATATTTTCAAGAATGGTCACCGTATCGGAATATTCCCTGGGATGCTGTCCTGTACCGATCAGTATCCGGAACAATTCGTCCACATTGGTCAGGTTAAAATTCCCGGCCAGGGCAAGATTCCTGGAACGCCAGTTGTTCAGGCGCAGAACCGGATGAACGGCATCGATGCTGTTCAGGCCAAAAGTTCCGTACCTCAAATGCCCCAGAAATAATTCGCCCGCAAAAGGAAGATTTTCCCTGGCCCATCCCGGATCTTCGGTAACCGACGGATTTGTACGTGAGGTCAGACCCTCGATATCATCGTATATCTTTTTGAATACCAGATATATTGGATTAGATTTGTTCGATCGCTGACGGAATATGTACTGTTTTCCGGGTTCCTGGTCGATTTTCACATTAACCAGTCCGGCTCCGTCCTGGCCGCGGTTATGCTGTTTTTCCATCAACAGGTATACCTTTCGCAGTCCATATTGCCAGGAGCCGTACTTAAACCGGTAATATTCCAAAGGTTTTCGCAACCTGAACAGAACAATACCGCATTCATGTTTTACTGCATCGCTCATCCGGAAGGATATTTTTGCAGAGCAAAAGTACGGAAATTAATGAATCGCTGCCGGCAGGGCCGAAAACATTCTTCCGGATTCTTTACCGCAGCAATTTTTCAGCGGTCAAAACTGGAGCCGTCGAAGCAATGGGTGCATATTTTTACCTTTGGAAGACCAATAGCCATAACCAGATCGTCAAGATTCTGATAAACAAGGGTTGTCAATCCGATCCGTTTTCTGATTTCTTCCACCATGGCCTGATATTTTGACGTACCGGCTGTGGCATATTCCCTGGCATCTCCGTCTGCCCTTCCTTCCAGTTTTAGCATGGCTTTTCTGCTGGCCAGTTCGGCAACCGATTTGCTGGCCGAGAAGTTCAGAAAATCACAGGCATATACCAGGGGAGGGCAAGCCACCCGCATATGGGTTTCCTTCGCCCCATAATGTTTCAGAACCCTGATGGTATCGAGCAATTGCGTACCGCGTACAATGGAATCGTCGCAGAATACAATTCTTTTCCCTTCAATTACCTCACGCACAGGAATCAGTTTCATCCTGGCCACCAGTTCGCGTGTTTCCTGACGTGAAGGCATGAAACTACGGGGCCATGTGGGAGTATATTTCACATAAGGCCTCATATAAGGGATCCTTTTTTCCATGGCATACCCAATGGCATGACCCACTCCCGAATCGGGTATTCCCGATACCAGGTCGGCTTCCGTATCGTCTTTTCTGGCCAGTTCGGCTCCGCAACGGTACCGGGTGGGTTCAACCCCCACCCCTTCGTATTCTGCGGCCGGATATCCGTAATAAACCCAGAGAAATGCACACACCTGCATTCTTGAACCCGGGGGGATCACCCTTTTGTATTCTTCGGGGGAGATAAAAACCAGTTCATTGGGACCCAGCTGGTATTCCAGTTCATATCCCAGAGTAGGGAAAGCGGAAGTTTCTGAAGCCACGGCCCTGCTCCCATTTTTCCTTCCAATGGCCAGCGGTGTTCGCCCCAGCCTGTCGCGGGCGGCATAAATCCCCTCTGGGGTCAGTACCATGAACGTACACGACCCTCTGATCCGTTCCCTCACATTTTCGATGCCATCTGCAAAATTTTTCTCCTCATCCATCAGCATAGCCACCATTTCGGAAGGATTGGTACCGGCCTGGGTGGTTTCCGAAAAATGCCGGTGTTGTTTCAGCATCCGTTTTTCGAGTTCGTCCATGTTCAGGATTTTTCCCACGGTTACCACCGCATACCGGCCCAGATGGGAATGAATCAGAATGGGCTGGTTGTCGGTATCGCTGATGACACCAATACCCATATTGCCCCTGAATTTGGGAAGATCCTGTTCAAACTTGGTGCGAAAATAGGAATCTTCAATACTGTGGATGCTTCGAATAAATTCTCCCCGGTCATAAACGCACATTCCCGCCCGTTTGGTCCCCAGGTGGGAATGATAATCGGTTCCATAAAAAAGATCGGTTACGCAATCGGCACGTGATATGGTGCCAAAAATACCCCCCATAATGTATTTTCAATTAATGACAGCCTAAAATACAACAATTGGCCGGCATGTGCGGGAATGTATGCCGGCGACTTATGAACATTTTTTAACAGGACAGGGTAGCTGGTCAGAGATCGATCCTGGGAAATTCAATAATATCAGGGACGATATAGGCACTGGGAAACCTGCGTTTCACTTTCCGGTGCCAGCTGAACGCTTCTTCCCGGGTCCGGAAATCACCGATTCGCACCTTATAATAAGAATACTGATAGATCAGATGGACTTTCAGTTCGGGAAAAAACGAGAGGGCACTGGCATGATGTTCGTTGGCTTCTTCCCTCCCCATGGCTCCCGAACCGAAATAAATCTGAATGCGGTAACCGTCCAGTCCACCACGTTTCGCATTGAGCTGAACATGCCGGTGGATCAGATCATCGATCCGTTTGTCCTGGAAGATCCTGAGCTCACCCGGCACAATGGTTTCGTTCATATTCCGGCCACCCCCTGCAGTATCGCGTCCCCTGGATCCAACGTTCTGCGCTGCTGCCACCAGGGGAAATAAAAACAATATGATACAACTGATTCTTTTCAGCATTACTTTCTCATTGAAGGATGAATCGACAGAATGGGAATGGGTGAATGATTTACCATCAGCTGGGCATTTGTGCTGAGAGCCATATTGGCAGGGGTTCCTCTTTCGAAGGTCACAATGGATATCAGGTCAATCTCCTCGTGCACGGCGTAGGAAATAATGGTTTCCGGGATATCCCCTCCTTTTTTACTGCTCCGTATTGCCTTCACGCCATGCCCGGTAGCATAATCGTAAGCCTGATCGGCATATTTTTTCAAACGGGTTTTAATATCCGCACGTTCAGTTGTTCGGAAATCCACAACATGTAATTCAGCATTCAGGAATCTGGCCAGTTCGGTGGTAAATGGTATTTTTTGCCTGGTATCTCTTTTCGAATCTATGGGAAGCAGTATCTTCCCGAATTTTTTCTTTTTAAACCCGTGGCGCACGGTAATAACCGGACAGGGAGCCTTTGAAACCACCCGGTAGGCATTACTTCCCATCCAGAATTCTTCAAATCCCGAAACACCATGTGTTCCCATCATGATCAGTCCGGATCTGTCGAGCCTGGCCTGGTCGATAATTCCCTTATATATTTTACCGTGCCTGATCACAAAATCCATGTTGCCCTTTTTGAGCTTCTTCCCGTATTCCCTCACAATCTGCCCGCAGAATTCTTCCACGGTCTGGCCGTAATCCTGTTCTTTACCCTCAATAACAAACGGCTCGTCGTAATCTTTGTTTTTTCTTACATGGATAAACCGGATATTGCTTTCTATTTTGTTGGCAACCGAAATGGCAGCATCCAGGGCGTTCATGGAATCCCTGGAAAAATCAACGGGGACAAGTATTCTTTTCATGTCTGATTTTTTATTGATTCCCAACCAAATATAGCAATTTTTTCATTTTCCCTCTTTCCCTGTGAAAATCCTTAGGGAATCACCTCCACCTCGGTAATTTCACTGATCCGGATAGTCTTGCCCAGAATAGACGATTTCACCCGGATATATCCGTCAATTTCCAGAACAGCGGTTCTTTTGCCCAGCATATTGATGAAGGTGGTAAGGCCTGATATCCAGCTATCCATTTCAATGTTCAGATGAAGGGAATGCTCCTGGTCGGATACTCCCGGAATACGTATTTTTTCTGCATTGGTGATTTTTCCCAGATAACGGTCATTCAATGTCACATCAAGGTCAATGCCGGTAATCCGGAAAGACAGGCGATTTGGATTTTTTACCTGCATCAGCACTTCCACTCCCAGTTGCCGGTTAGAGAAACGATGCAGGCGGATACCCCTGAAGCCCGACACTTCCACTTCGTCAACCCTGCAACTGCTCAGAGATCCTGCCAGCAGGCAGATCATGATCCCTCCAGTTATTTTGTTCAGTCCTTTCATGATTCTTCCTCTTCAGCCCACGCCTTTACCCGTTCCACCGCCTTCAGCCACTTGCAATATTTTTTCTCTCTTACGGAAGACGGCATTTCAGGGGTAAAAACGGTAACGGCTGAATGAAATTGTCTGATCTCATTCATATTCCAGAAACCGCTCCCCAGACCGGCCAGTATGGCGGCTCCCATGGCAGTGGCTTCGATGTTTTCAGGCCGGTGCACTTCCTTGCCCAGGATATCGGCCTGGAACTGCATAAGGAAATTATTGGCTGAAGCTCCCCCATCCACTTTCAGCTGCAATACAGGAACATCCGAATCATTTTCCATGGCCAGTATGACATCACGGGTTTGATAGGCCAGGGATTCCAGGGTGGCACGTACGATCTTTTTTCTGTCGGTAGAGTGGGATATCCCCAGTATCCCTCCCCGGGCGTTCATATCCCAGTAAGGAGCTCCCAGGCCTGAAAAGGCGGGAACCACAAAAAGGTCTCCCGTTTCTCCGGCTTCCCTGGATATGGGATCCGATTCAGAAGCCGCTGCAATGATACCCAGGGAATCCCTCAGCCACTGGATGGCCGCTCCGGCAATAAAAATACTCCCTTCCATGGCATAGTATACCTGATTGCCAATACCCCAGGCTATGGTGGTCAGTAGTCCGGACCGGGAAAAAACCGGGCGGGTTCCCGTATTCATCAGAAGAAAACATCCTGTACCATAGGTATTCTTCACCATGCCAGGATCCAGGCATCCCTGCCCCAGGAGGGCAGCCTGCTGATCTCCGGCCACTCCGGTTACGGGAATTCCCTGCAAAAAGGGAAAATCGGCCGACACCCTTCCATATTCTCCGGCTGAAGGTTTCACTTCGGGCATCATCACCCCGGGAACACCGAAAAGTTCCATCATATCGTCATCCCATTCCAGGGTGTTTATATTGAACAACAGGGTGCGCGAGGCATTGGTAAGATCGGTTGCATGAACCTTTCTTCCCGTCAGTTTCCAGATAAGCCAGGAGTCAACCGTTCCAAACAGGAGTTTTCCTGCGCGGGCTTTTTCACGCAGCTGCGGATTATGATCGAGAATCCAGTATACTTTGGAAGCTGAAAAATACGTATCGGCTACCAAACCTGTTTTTTCCCGAAAAGACCTTTCTATTTCATTTCTGCGGAACTGGTTCATGAAGGCCGATGTACGTTTATCCTGCCATACCAGCGCGGGATATACGGGGAGTCCGGTTTCCTTTTCCCACACAACAGCCGTTTCTCTTTGATTGGTAATACCGATGGCCTCAATCCGGGTGCGGTCAATTCCTGTATGGGTCATTAATTCTTTGACAGCTTCCAGCTGGCTGTTCAGGATATCCAGTGGATCCTGTTCCACCCATCCCGGCCGGGGATAAAATTGCGGGAACTCCCGCTGCGCCATACCTGCCAGGCCGCCTTCCCTGTCAAAAAGAACGGCCCGCGAACTGGTGGTACCCTGATCCAGGGCCAGAATATATTTACCTTTCATGATCATGCCTTTTTCGGTAAAAATAGAAAATTTATCTGCGCTGCAAATCGGCCGTATAGAAAGCGTCACAGGCCGGCCGGCAGTATGAAAATCATCACGGGGAGAATAATCCGGAGGATTACATCAGCTGTTTTCCCACTTCTGCAGGATCTCTTCTGTTAATTCCAGGTTGTGGTAAACATTCTGCACATCATCGTCCTCCTCGAAATCATCAATCATCCGAAGCACCTTCATGGCCTCTTCCGGATCAAGCTTTTTCAGGGTGTTCGGTATACGTCGCAATTCCGCATTTTCAGGAACTACGCCCATTTCTTCCAGCTTCTTCTGTACTTTACCGAAATCTTCCATGACGGTATATACCACAAAATAATCTTCCTCTTCCTGAAAATCCTCTGCACCGGCATCGATCACCTCCAGGGCAAATTCTTCTGCATCCAGACCTTCTTTCGGAATGGCAAAAACACCTTTCCGGTCGAACAAGAAACTCAGGGATCCGTTCGTCCCCAGGTTGCCTCCCCGCTTGTTGAAAATAGAACGAATATTCCCAACCGTCCGGTTGGTATTATCGGTCATGCACTCAACAAATATTCCCACACCTCCGGGTGCATACCCTTCGTACGTAACCTCCTGCAAACCACCGGTGTCGGATTGTCCCTTGTGAATGGCCCGCTCAATGTTATCCTTGGGCATATTGGCCCCCTTGGCATTCTGAACGGCAAGCCTCAACCTGGGATTAAATTCCGGATCGGCACCTCCGCCCTCTTTTACGGCAATGGTAATTTCCTTGGCTATACGGGAAAAGATTTTGGAGCGCCTGGCATCGGCAGCCCCTTTCTTGCGCTTGATGGTTGACCATTTGTTGTGACCTGACATAGGTATGTCTGTTTTTCTAACCGCAAATGTAAAAAAATGCATCGGAATTTGCTGTATTTCGGGAACACAGGAACCGGGTTTTTTGTTCCATTATCGTGACTATTTTGTAAATTGCTTCATTAAAAAACAGATGTATGAGCGAAAAACTGAACGATTACAGGGAGTACCGCAGGAAAATGAACGAGCGCCTGCTCTCGGGCGAAAATAAAGTAATCAGAAGAATTTTCAATCTCGATACCAATACGTATCTCGACGGAGCCCTACCGGCCAGAACAAAAGAAATGCTGGGGCTCGTCAGTTCCATGGTCCTGAGATGTGACGACTGTGTTAAATACCACCTCGAGCAGTGTTACCGGCACGGCGTGAGTACAGAAGAAATATTCGAAATATTTGCTGTTGCCAACCTGGTAGGAGGTACCATTGTGATTCCCCATACCCGCCGAGCCATTGAGTTCTGGGATGAACTGACTGAGGAAGTCGGGAGGAAATGAACCCCGGGGACCGATACCTCTGGATAAAATAAACGAAAGGCTTCCGGTTATCGGAAGCCTTCGTTTATATCTTTACGTGTATGCCTTTAGAAGGCGTATCCGAAGCTTAGTCCGAAAGTAACATTTACCCTGCCTTTCCCTTCGCCGAAATCCAGATCGGTAGAACCTTCCTGGGCATAATCCCAGGTCATATCCCGGAATCCCAGGCCGGTAAAAATGTCCAGTACAAAGCCACCCCGGGTGATCAACTGGTAACCCAGTACACCGTGAATGTTCAGCTTTGCAGCATTCACATAGTCATCGGGTTCATCCTTGTTCTCGATACGGGCACTGGCAAAGGAAAAGTGTGGGCTGGCATAAAAACCGGAAGGACCGTCGGAATCACGGGTAAGAAAAAATTTATACCAGAGCTGGCCACGGAACCCGTTAACCCCTACCTCCACATCGGCAGAATCGCCCAGTTCACTTTTCAGGGCACTGACAAATACACTTGGACCCAGATAAGAAGCGCCTACCTGCAGCGATTGTTTCTTAAAAGTTTTGGCCTCAAACAACACCTTGTACTCGCCTGTTATTGGCACTATCCAGGCAGCCCATATGGGCCCGGCAAAAGCGGCAAGCGGATTGGTTTTGAGGGTAAACTTATAATTGGTTTCTTCCTGGCCGAAGGCTTTCTGTCCGTTCCAGGGCAATATAAAAATCACGCATATCAAAGCAAGCAATGTTTTTTTCATGGTATTCGGTTTGAATGATACAACAATATGGAAAAGGGTTGCATATATCCAAAATTAGAAAAAATAATCAATATGAAAAATCCGGAAAATTTAACACTGATTTTGTCTTCCCCAAAAACCCGGGGCAAAACTTTCACAGGAAACAGATACCCTACAGAAAATTCAATGGGTTTCTTCCCGCACCGGCCGTCCGGCCACTTTAAAATGATTTTGTAAACCAACCAGGTGAAGCAGTTCAGTCACCTCAGGAGCTATCCGGTCTATGACAAAACGACCATGATGAGCCCTGGCGGCCCGGTCGAGTTTCAGTAGGGTGTCAAAGCCGGAACTGTCAATAAACCGGATCCCTTCGAGACTAAGGATCAAAGTGGTACCGGGAGTTTCCAGCAACTGCATGAGCTGTTTCTCAATGATGGCAGATATAACGGTATTCAACCGCCTTATTTTCAGGAAGGTCACATGAAATCCCTCATCCGTCCGCACAATTTTAAGCATCTCTGGTTCAATATGTATTTCGGGCTGAAAGTAATAGAATGAAACGGGAAAACAGTAAAGTCTGCATTAAATTTTCCACAAAGGAATGTTAATTATTTAATGACCCGGATACCCAACTCCTTCAGCTGTTCCCCGGGAAGCGGGGCAGGAGTATTGATCATCACATCTCTTCCGGCGGTGTTTTTCGGGAATGCAATGAAGTCGCGAATAGATTCGCTTCCTCCGAACAGCGCCACCCAGCGGTCGAAACCGAAGGCAATTCCTCCGTGAGGCGGGGCCCCGTAACGAAAAGCCTGCATCAGGAACCCGAATTGCTCCCGTGCCGCCTCTTCACTGAATCCCAGGTTTTTAAACATGGTTTTCTGAAGCCTTTCGTCATGGATCCTTATGGATCCTCCCCCGATCTCCACCCCGTTAATTACCAGGTCATAGGCATTGGCCCTGACTTTTGCCGGATCCGACTCAAACAAATCGATATCTTCCAGCCGGGGTGAAGTAAAAGGATGATGCATGGCATAAAACCGCCCGGTTTCTTCATCCCATTCCAGCAGAGGAAAATCGACCACCCAAAGAGGAATAAAACGATTTTTATCTCTGAGCGACAACCTGTCCCCCATTTCCAGCCGGAGCTCTCCCAGGGCATAGCGGGTAGCCTGTGTTTCTCCGGACATGACCAGTAACAGATCACCCGAACGGGCACCGCAGCATTCACCCCATTTCCGGAGGTCTTCCGCTGTATAAAATTTATCCACCGATGAACGGATATTTCCATCCGTTTCAAATTTTACCCATATCAAGCCTCTGCCCCCTATCTGGGGACGTTTGACAAATTCGGTCAGTTCATCCAGTAGTTTTCGCGAATATCCGGCTGCCCCGGGAGCACAGATCCCTCCGGAATATTCCGCCCCGTCAATTACCTGAAAACCTTTTCCCCGGGCCACCACCGACAAATCGTGTATTTCCATTCCGAACCTCAGGTCGGGTTTGTCTGTACCGTATTTTTCCATAGTTTCCTGGTACGACAGGCGAGGAAACGGTGCCGGTACCTGAATCCCCAGTATCGCCTGAAATAAATGTCCGGCAAGACCTTCAAATGTATTCAGCACATCTTCGCGTTCCACGAACGACATCTCGCAATCGATCTGAGTAAATTCGGGTTGTCTGTCAGCCCGCAAATCCTCATCACGGAAGCATTTCACAATCTGAAAGTATTTATCCATCCCTGCCACCATGAGCAATTGCTTGAAGGTTTGCGGCGACTGGGGGAGGGCATAGAATTCGCCCCGGTTCATACGCGAGGGAACCACAAAGTCGCGGGCACCTTCGGGAGTAGACTTGATCAGCACCGGTGTTTCAATTTCGATAAATCCCTGTCCGTCGAGATATTTTCTTACCTCCTGGGCCATGCGGTGCCGCAGGATCAGGTGGTCTTTCACCGGAGGACGTCTGATATCCAGGTAGCGGTACTTCATGCGGAGATCGTCCCCCCCATCGGTATTCTCTTCAATTGTAAAGGGAGGTACCCGGGAAGCATTCAGCACTTCCATATCCTCAACAAGTATTTCTATATCCCCGGTAAGAATACGCGGATTTTTACTGCTTCTCTCGGTCACCCGGCCACTGGCCCTGATGACAAATTCCCGGCCGAGTTTCCTGGCTTTTTCACACAATCCCGGATCGGTTTCCATATTGAATACCAGTTGGGTTATGCCGTATCGGTCGCGCAGGTCCACAAACGTCATTCCCCCAAAATCCCTGGATCGTTGCACCCAGCCGCTGAGCACTACCTGCCGGCCGGCATCACTTTTTCGTAAGTCGCCACAAGTGTGGGTACGGTACATACGTGAAGTTTTTATTATCTTGCGAAAATACTAAGTTTTTTTGTTATTCATGGACGAACCGATCAACGAATCCCTGCCCGATTTTTTTTCCGATGAGTATTTCATGAAAGAAGCCCTGAAAGAAGCCCAAAAAGCCCTGGACCAAGATGAAATACCTGTGGGAGCCGTCATCACCTGTAAAAACCGTATTGTGGCCCGGGCGCATAACCTGACCGAGACCCTGGGCGATGTAACCGCTCATGCTGAAATGCAGGCCATTACGGCGGCAGCAGAATACCTGGGTGGAAAATATCTCACCGATTGCACCATTTATATCACTCTGGAACCCTGCAGCATGTGTGCAGCAGCCCTGGGATGGGCACAGATTCAGAGAATTGTATACGGGACATCTGACCCTAAAAAAGGATTCACCCGCTTTTCTTCCCGGGTATTGCACCCGAAGACCCTTGTTTCATCGGGAATTCTGGAAACAGAATCCCGGCAGGTACTGGAAAAGTTTTTCCATGCCAGAAGAAAGTGAATCTCCATTATCCCTGTTTTGTCGTACGTTAACCACGATCCTGTTTTATAACAAAAAATTGGTAACGGCTTTTTTTGTATATTTGATATGCATGCATCAAAACATGGGATTATGAACAGGAAAAAAACATGTATCACAGTTATTCTGGCCTGCTCAGTATTCCTGGTGCAGGTGCCGTCGGCCATGGCCCAGATAGTTTCCCCCAGGTCATCCAATGTTCAGTTTGACAACCTGCTAAGCCGCGGAACAGAAATCAATCCTGTGTACTATGATGAAATTGAAGGGTCTCCCTTTCTGGAAAACGAATTCAAGCCTGGAACCGTAGTGATGAAAAACGGAAGGATCTTCGAGCACATCGGCTTCCGGTACAACATGCACACCGATCAGATTGAATTCAAAGACGAGGGAAAAATCCTGACCTTTGTCAATCCACGGGATCTGGAATATGTGTTTTTCGGTAATCACCGGTTTATCTACGATAAATATTCCCTCAAGGGAAAGCCGGTGGAAGGTTATTTCAAGGTGCTGGCCGACGGGTATGCCAGGCTGCTGGTCAAAAGATATGCCGAGATCAAATCGGAAAAAATGCCTGTATCTAATTTCGGTGAGATCAATTACCGGAACTATTTCCGGATCACCGAAGATTACTACATCACAAAGGACGGTCAGAGCCTGATCCCGGTCAGGAAACAAAAACGCAGTCTGCTGAAGGCCCTGGAAGAGAAAAAAAATGAAATCGAGTCATTTCTGGAAGCCAGCGGACTGGATATCCGGAACGATGTGGATCTGGGAGAAGTTGTATTTTATTATAACCAACTGATGCAGGAAGAAATACCGGATTCCGGCAAATAAATCTTTGGACTGCTTTCATTCCCAGTACCTGTCTTGACTAATCCGAATGACTCCCGGGGATAAGGAAAATCCGTTATCTTTATGCCGGTATTCCTTTTGAAGATCAGCCCCTATGCATTTTGAAGATACCCGAATCGCTTTTATCAGCAAATCAGACAAAGATCTGCAAAGAGCATACTGGCTTTTCAAAACCATTTCTCATCCCTGGCTGGTAAAAACGGGTACCCGCATGGTATCTCTGGCAGCCAGGTGGCATATTCCAGTGGAATGGATACTGAAACCCACCGTTTACAAGCATTTCTGCGGGGGAGAAACCCTGGAACGATCTTTACCGGTAGTGGAGAAAATGGCCGCTTACCGGGTAAAATCCATCCTGGATTATTCAGTGGAAGGAAGTGAATCGGAGGCAGGTGTTTCCCATGCTCTGAATGAAACCCTGCGTTCCATTCGTTTCGCTGCAACCAGCCCCCACATACCCTTTGCCGTATTCAAACCCACCGCTTTTACAACCTCCCGGTTGCTGGAAGCAGCCGGAAGCAGACATTCCCTGACGCAGAACGAAACCCTCGAGGCAAACCGTTTCCGCCAGAGGATCGACCGTCTTTGCCGGGAAGCCTTCGATCACGATATACCTGTCCTGATTGATGCCGAAGAAAGTCATTACCAGCACCTGATCGATCAAGTGGCGGAAGAAATGATGAAAAAGTATAACCGGGAAAAAGCCATTATTTTCAATACTTTTCAGATGTACCGTATCAACCGGCTTGATTTCCTGAAGGAGAGCTACCGAAAAGCCAGGGAAGGATCATACTTCCTCGGAGCCAAGTTTGTCAGGGGGGCATATATGGAGAAAGAGCGCGAGAGAGCTCATAAAATGGGATATCCCTCTCCCATTCATCCCGATAAGGATAGTACTGACCGGGATTATAATGCCGCACTTAAATTCTCTGTGGAACATATCGACCGGATTTCCATTTTCAACGGCACCCATAATGAAAACAGCTCGGCATATCTGGCAGAACTGATGAAAACTCACGGCATTCATCCTAACGATGAAAGGATATGGTTCTCCCAGTTATTCGGCATGAGCGATCACATCAGTTTCAATCTGGCACACCGCGGGTACCTGGTGGCCAAGTACGTTCCGTACGGGCCTGTGAAACTTGTCATACCCTACCTTCTGAGAAGGGCCGAAGAAAACACCTCGGTTGCCGGACAGAGCAACCGGGAACTGGACCTGATCGCCCGCGAAAGACAACGAAGAAAACTGAAAAATAAACTGCCATGACCATAAACAACAGCAGGAATGTCATTTCCATCAAACTCAGGCAACTGATAGTAACCATTTTTTTCATTGCCCTGTTTGCCCTGCTCTATGCCAGCTCACTTATTCCCACTCCTCTTTTGGGGCTCAGCCGGAATGAAATAGGAATAGGACTGCTTGTTATTTATGTGTTGTTCATTTTGTATCATTTCGGCCTTGATCTGAATTATATTATCTACAGCGACGAAGGTCCGAATATTATCCTCCGCTATTATTCCATCAAGATCTATTCTCAAAAACATCACTCGGTAGAAATCCCGAAAAAGGATTTTCAGAGGTACGAGATCCGGAGAACCTTCTTCTGGCTGAAACCCGAGCTCATCCTGTACCTGAATATAAAAAAAGGAACCGGACGGTACCCTCCGGTCAGCCTGGCGGCCCTTTCCGGGAAACAAAGAAAGGCTTTGACGGAGAGCCTTAACAGGTATGTAAAAAAAGGAAAATAGAATGCCTTCCGCCGGATAACAGGTTATATAACATCTTTTGTTGGTATTTTTGTATTATCCTAATATTCTGTAAGTTGTACACATTATGGAGGAAGAAGAAAAAAAAAACCATGAGAAAAATCATAGGTTTAATTGGCAGGGAATGAGAAATTTGTTTCAGTAATTTTTTTAACTGATAACTATGTTATAGGTTAACCACTTAAAAGCATCAGAAATGAACGTTGATAAATTGATGAACGAGCTTGAAAAGAAACATCCCGGTGAAAAGGAGTATCTTCAGGCTGTTCGCGAAGTTCTTGAATCCATTGAAGAGGTATACAACGAAAACCCTCAGTTTGAATCGGCCAGCATTATTGAACGGATGATTGAACCTGACCGGATATTGACCTTTAAAGTTCCCTGGGCCGATGACCAGGGAAACATCCATGTCAACCTGGGATACCGTGTTCAATTCAATAATGCCATCGGGCCTTACAAGGGAGGTTTGCGCTTTCACCCCAGTGTAAATCTGAGCATCCTGAAATTTCTGGGATTCGAGCAAATCTTTAAAAACGCACTCACCACCCTTCCGATGGGCGGAGGAAAAGGAGGATCGGATTTCAACCCTAAAGGAAAATCTCCTTCCGAAATCATGAGATTCTGCCAGTCGTTTATGCTGGAACTCTGGAAACTGATCGGACCTGAGACTGATGTACCTGCCGGCGACATAGGCGTTGGCGGCAGGGAGATCGGCTACCTGTACGGAATGTACCGGAAACTGGCGAGGGAAAACACCGGGGTTCTCACCGGTAAAGGAATCAACTGGGGGGGCAGTTTGATCAGGCCCGAAGCAACCGGTTTCGGTGTGGTATATTTTGCCCAGGAAATGCTGGCAACCATAGGTGAAACCCTGAAAGGGAAAACGGTGGCTGTTTCCGGTTTCGGAAACGTGGCATGGGGGGCCGTAAGAAAAGTGAACGAACTGGGAGGTAAAGTGGTAACCCTTTCCGGCCCTGATGGGTATATCTATGATCCTCAGGGCGTGAGCGGAAAGAAAATTGATTTCATGCTCGACCTCCGTGCTTCAAACGAAGACATTGTAAAACCCTATTCCTACGAATTCCCGGAGGCCGAATTCCATCAGGGCAAGCATCCCTGGGAGGTAAAATGCGACGTGGCTCTGCCCTGTGCAACGGAAAACGAGCTGAATAAGGAAGACGCTGAAAATCTGGTGAAGAACGGTTGCCTCTGCCTGACAGAAGGGGCCAACATGCCCTGCACACCGGAGGCTATTGAAATCATCCAGAAAAATAAAATACTGTTTGCCCCCGGCAAAGCAGCCAATGCAGGAGGTGTGGCCACTTCAGGACTGGAAATGACACAGAATGCCATGAAGCTGAACTGGACGGCGGAAGAAGTGGATGCTAAACTGCACCAGATCATGAAAAAAATTCATGAAGCCTGTGTGAAATACGGAACCACTCCCGAAGGATATGTAGATTATGTCAAAGGAGCCAACGTTGCCGGCTTCCTCAAGGTAGCCAACGCCATGCTCGACCAGGGCCTGGTATAATTTATTGACCAACGAACCATCCCGGGGCTGCCCTCCAAAGGGCAGCCCTTTTTTTACTCCACGGCGGGAAAAACCGGTTCCATCAGCTTCGGCATTACCTTAAACTGTCAGGGTAATAAAAATTTCTGAACCCATGCTTTTATTCGGCTCATATTTTTATTTTTGCTTAAAAGCGCTGCTGCCGGGTAGTAATGTCCTACTCATCCCTGACATACAAAATTGCACTCAGTCTGATTCCCGGAGTAGGGAATATCCTTGCGAAAAAACTGGTGGCCTATGCAGGTAGCCTGGAAGGTGTCTTTTACGAAAAAAAACATTCCCTGGTAAAAATACCCGGAGTGGGAAACACCCTGGCAGGGAATATTGCCAATCCCGCCCTTCTTGAACTGGCCGCCCTGGAAGAGGAATACACAATCAAAAACGGCATCAGGGTTTTTTTCTACCTCGATGACAATTACCCCTCCCGCCTGAAAGACTGCCCCGATGCTCCGGTTCTTTTTTTCATGAAGGGAGAGACCGATCTGAATCAATCCAAAATACTGAGCATTGTAGGCACACGCAGAGCCACACACGAAGGCAAAGCCTTCTGCGAAAAACTAATAGCCCAGCTCAGAGAAAAAAACCACGAGGTGCTTATCGTCAGTGGCCTGGCCTTTGGGATCGACATCACCTCCCACCGGGCTGCTCTGAATTCGGGTTTCCCCACGGTGGCAGTGCTGGCACATGGGTTTGAATTCATGTATCCGGCGTCTCATGCCAGAACCGCCAGGGAAATCGTGGCTCACGGAGGACTGATCACCGAATTCCTCAGTTATGAAAAGCCCGAACCACCTTATTTTGTCAAGAGGAACCGGATCATTGCCGGGCTGAGCGATGCAACCATTGTGATCGAATCCAACGAAAAGGGAGGGGCCCTCATTACTGCCGAAATTGCTGCCGGCTATCACCGCGATGTGTTTGCCGTTCCCGGAAGGGTTACAGACGACATGTCGCGCGGGTGCAACCGGCTGATCAAAACCAATCAGGCCGCCCTGCTGGAAAAAGTGGAAGATATTGAATACCTGATGGGATGGGATGAAAATCTTGCTTCCCGTCCTGTACAAACCAGCCTGTTTGCCGATCTGAACGATGAAGAAAAAAACCTGGCCGAACTACTGCGGGATCAGTCCCTTACCATCGATGAAATATCCCGTGCAGCCGGAATGCCGGTGAGCAAGGCATCCAGCCTGCTTCTGAACCTGGAATTTTCTGGTCTGGTACGCTGCCTTCCAGGAAAACTTTACAGACTCAACCGCTGAAATCCACAATAAACCTGATTTCCACGCCAACCTGTTCTATAATGTATTTTTCGTTTGCGAAAAAATTTATATTTGCTTCCCTCATCATCAATGAAAAATGCCATTCCAAAACCCCAAAAACCTTCATTCCTATGGATCCAAGAGTTGAAAAATTCATGGCCATGCTCAAGGCCAAAAATCCCGGAGAAACAGAATTTCACCAGGCTGTGCAGGAAGTAGCTGAATCGCTGATCCCGTTTATTGAAGAAAACCCCAGGTACAAGCATGCAAAAATTCTGGAGCGTATTGCCGAACCTGAACGCGTCATTATCTTCCGTATCCCCTGGCTGGACGACAAAGGCGAAGTACAGATCAACAGGGGATACCGCATCGAGATGAATTCGGCCATCGGGCCATACAAGGGAGGCATGCGTTTCCATCCCACAGTGAACCTTGGCATTCTGAAATTCCTGGCTTTTGAGCAGGTTTTCAAGAACAGCCTCACCACCCTCCCCATGGGCGGGGGAAAAGGAGGATCCGATTTCGATCCCAAGGGAAAATCCGACAACGAAGTCATGCGTTTCTGCCAGAGCCTGATGACCGAACTGTTCAGACACATTGGTCCCGACACCGATGTGCCTGCCGGTGATATCGGGGTGGGCGGAAGGGAAATCGGATTTTTGTTCGGGCAGTACAAACGCCTGGCCAATGAATTCACCGGCGTACTCACAGGAAAAGGAATTGAATACGGAGGCAGTTTGATCCGTCCCGAAGCCACCGGGTATGGAACGGTTTATTTTGCTGAAGAAATGCTCAAAACCCGGGGCGACAGCATCAAAGGAAAAACTGTGGCCATATCCGGCTCAGGCAATGTGGCCCAGTATGCCACCGAAAAAGTCATCGAAATGGGAGGGAAGGTGGTCACACTGTCCGATTCCTCCGGTTTCATCTATGATCCCAGCGGCATTGATGCGGAAAAACTGAATTATGTTAAGGAACTGAAAAATATCAAGCGCGGGCGCATCAGGGAATATGCCGAAAAATACGGAGTGGAATATTATGAAGGGAAAAAGCCCTGGCAGGTCAAATGCGAAGTGGCCCTGCCCTGTGCCACCCAGAATGAGCTGAACGGTGACGATGCCCGAACATTGCTGGAAAGTGGTTGTTTTGTGGTTTCAGAAGGAGCTAATATGCCTTCAACCCTCGAAGCCGTGGAAATATTCCTGGAAAAACAGATTCTATATGGTCCGGGAAAAGCCGCCAACGCCGGAGGAGTAGCCACGTCAGGATTAGAAATGACCCAGAATTCCATGCGTCTGCCATGGAACCGGGAAGAGGTGGACAAAAGACTGCATCAGATCATGATCAATATCCATAAAACCTGTGTTAAGTTCGGAAAAGAAAAAGACGGCTATACAAATTACGTAAAAGGAGCCAATATAGGTGGCTTTGTCAAGGTGGCCGATGCCATGCTTGCCCAGGGGGTTGTCTGACCATCCATCCTGCATATTTCCTTCAAAAAAGGCTGTTGGGGATCCATCAGCCTTTTTTCTTTTTTTTTGTCCTGATTTCTTCAACATGTTCCGGCTCTTCCTTGACCAGTTAAGGTCTTTTTCATATGTTTGCTTGCCCTTTTGCCCTTGTTCATGGAATGGACCGACACCCATACGCATCTTTATCTTCCGGAATTTGAAGCCGACAGGGAAGCCGTTATCCGGCGGGCTCTGGATGCCGGAGTCAGGGATCTGTTCCTTCCCAATATCGATGCCGGCTCGATTCCGTCTGTAATATCTATGGCCAATGAGTATCCGAAGATCTGCCATCCCATGATGGGGCTTCATCCCGGATCGGTAGACAACCGGTTTGAAACAACACTGCAAGAAATACGGAACAGTCTGGTCGAAGGATCTTTCTGCGCCATTGGAGAAATCGGGATCGACCTTTACCATGACAAAACCTACCGGGAAGAACAAGTTGAGACTTTTACCAGACAGTTACAATGGGCAATGGAATTGTCCCTTCCGGCAGTGATTCACATACGGAATGCATTTCCCGAGGTGTTTGAAGTGCTTGAAAGAGTGTGGAAGCCAGGTTTGACAGGCACATTTCATTGCTTTTCAGGCAATGTGCACCATGCACGCAAAGCCATTGATATGGGCTTTTTCCTTGGCATCGGCGGGGTGATCACATTCCGGAATTCGGGGTTGCAGCAGGTGGTTAAACAGGTTCCTCTGGATCACCTGGTGCTGGAAACCGATGCACCTTACCTGGCTCCCGTGCCCTACCGGGGGAAAAGAAACGAAAGTTCCTATATCCCTTTCATTGGGAAGGCAGTGGCTGAAATCAAGAATAAAAACCAGGAGGAAGTAGCAGAGGTTACTACCCGCAACGCCAAAATGCTTTTTTTCAAAAATCAGGAATGACCAGGAAGAAAAAATCCATATTGATCATCTATACAGGAGGAACCATCGGAATGGCCCACGACCCCTTCACCGGGACCCTGGCGCCTGTCAATTTCAACCAGATTGCCCGGCAGGTTCCCGAACTGCAGCAGTTCGGCTGTTCTCTTTCGGCCCTGAGTTTCGATCCGGTAATCGATTCGTCCAATATCGATCCCTCTTTCTGGATCCGGCTGGCCAATCTCATTGAAAAACATTATGAAAAATACGACGGTTTCGTGGTACTTCATGGTACGGATACCATGGCGTACTCGGCGTCGGCCCTCAGTTTTATGCTTGAAAATCTTCATAAACCGGTCATTTTCACCGGGTCGCAGCTTCCTATCGGGACCCTGCGCACCGACGGAAAGGAAAACCTGATCACGGCCGTGGAAATTGCCGCTGCCAGCCATGAAAACGAACCCATGGTCCCCGAAGTGTGCATATACTTTGAAAACACCCTGCTGCGGGGAAATCGTACCCGGAAACATAATGCCGAACATTTCAACGCTTTCCGGTCATACAATTATCCACCCCTGGCAGAAGCCGGTGTTCACATCAGGTATCACTACGGCCTGATCCGCTATCCAATCAGGCATCAGCCTTTGCGGGTATATACCCAACTGGATACCAGGGTAGGCATCCTCAAAATTTTCCCGGGTATGAGCCGCGAATGGATGCATGCCGTGCTTAGCCGGAGTCACCTGCGGGCGCTGGTAATGGAAACCTATGGAACCGGGAATGCTCCAATGGACGAATGGTTTGTAGAACCGCTCAAACAGGCCATCGAAAGGGGAATGATCGTGCTGAACGTTACTCAGTGCCCGGCCGGATCGGTGGAAATGGACAGATACGAAACCGGCCGGAAACTGAAGGAAGCAGGGGTTATCGGAGGCAAAGATAGCACACCGGAAGCCGCCCTGACCAAACTCATGTTCCTGCTGGGTCAGAAACTTACAAATGAAGAAATTAAAATATATTTAAATAAGTCACTCCGTGGAGAAATCACCGACTAATGTGTGTTTTTTTTATTTTTTTTCGTATTTTGTGGCGCTGAAATTCGAGGGGTTCTTTGCACTTTGAGGAGAGGTGACCGAGTGGCCGAAGGTGCACGCCTGGAAAGCGTGTGTACTGTGTGGAACAGTACCAAGGGTTCGAATCCCTTCCTCTCCGCCATCGGATACATAGAAATTCAATAATTTAGTTATACATTTGAAAACTACAGCAACGTTTAATTTAAAGACTGTTCAAACCATGAAAAAGTTATTCACATTGATCGCCGTTTTCGGGATGCTGACCATTGGGGCATCTAAAATTGCAGTGGCTCAGGATCAGCCTGCTGACACAGCACAGTTGGAACAGGCTGCTGACACAGCACAAATGGAAGAGGCTGATGCTGCAACAGAAATGGAAAAGGTGGAAGAAGTAGCCACGGAAGGCCAGGGCCTGCATAAAGCCATCAAGCAGAAATTTATTGAAGGAGGCGCCGGATTTATGGCATCCGTTCTCCTCGCGCTGATTCTCGGTCTGGCTTTGGCCATCGAACGGATTCTATATCTGAACTTCGCCACTACCAACACAGAAAAACTGTTGAAGAAAGTGGAAGAAGCTCTTGAAAGCGGCGGAATCGAAGCTGCCAAAGAAGTATGCCGCAGTACGCGCGGTCCAATTGCCAGTATATTTTACCAGGGGCTGGACAGAGCCAATGAAGGCATTGAAGTGGCAGAAAAATCGGTGGTCTCATACGGTAGTGTACAGATGGGGCTGCTGGAGAAAAACCTCTCCTGGATTTCTCTGTTCATCGCCATTGCACCCATGCTCGGGTTTATGGGAACGGTGATCGGTATGATCCAGGCTTTCGATGCCATACGTATTGCAGGAGACGTCAACGCAAGTCTGGTAGCAGGTGGTATCGGTGTCGCCCTGATTACCACGGCATCAGGTCTGATCGTGGCGGTAATACTGCAGATTTTCTATAACTATATCCTGTCAAAAATTGACAGCATGGTGGTGGACATGGAAGATTCCTCCATTTCTCTGATTGACCTGCTGGTGAAATACAACTTAAAAAATAAATAATCATGTCGTCTAAGCTTATTATCAGACTGATAAATATATTTCTCATCCTCTTGATGGCAGCAGCAGTTGTTCTCGCAGGTATTTTTTATCTGGGAGATGTTGTTCCCGGAACGGAAGGTACTGCCATGGAAGAACCCGTAATCACCAATACATTTATCAGGTATGCCGAACTTTTGCTTGTATTCTGTGCAGGAGTAACCATCCTGATATCTCTGGTAAACGTGTTCTCAAGCTGGAAAACCCTCAAGAGGTTTCTGTTGGTTCTGGTGGGTGCGGCAGCTGTCGTTTTCCTCGCCTATAACCTGGCAACCGAAGAGGTTATCCGGACTGCTACCGGGGTTTTCAGAGATCCGATTACTCTGAAATGGACCGATACCGGATTGTACACCCTCTACATTCTGATGGGACTGGCAATATTGTCTATAGTCTATTCGGAAATTGCCAAGTACTTTAAATAGTACAGCTTTGTTCATGCACGGCATGAACCATTTGAAACAATACAATATGTATAGATTATGCCCGGAAGCAAGAAAAAATTACAAGAGATCAATGCAGCACCAATGGCAGATATTGCCTTTCTGCTTCTGATTTTCTTCCTGGTAACCACTACCCTCGATACCGATTCGGGAATCATGCGGAGACTCCCTCCCATGCCCAGGGAAGAGGATATGCAAAATCAGGACCGGATCAGGGAAAGAAACGTCTTTCTCGTTATGATCAATAAAAACAATGAACTCCTGGTGGAACTCGAACCTTTCGATATTACACAGCTTCGGGAAAGAGCCAAGGAATTCATTGCCAATCCGAACAATGACCCGGCTCTTCCCGAAAAAACTATGCAGGAAGTACCTTACTTCGGTACAGTGGAAGTATGCAATAAAGGAGTAATATCTGTTCAGAATGACAGAGGAACATCCTACAAAATGTACCTGCAGGTCCAAAACGAGCTGGTGGCAGCTTACAATGAGCTGAGAGACGAGCTGGCCATGCAGAAATTCGGGGAAAGATTTGACGATCTGCCGGAAGATCAGCAGGAAGCGATCAGAACCATCTATCCTTTGAACATTTCAGAGGCCGAACCAAAAAATGTAGGAGGGCAGTAAAATGGCAAGATTCGGAAATAAAAAGAAAAAAGAAGTTGGCGCGATCAATACCGCTTCACTTCCCGACATTGTCTTTATGCTTCTTTTCTTTTTCATGGTGACCACTGTTATGCGGGAAGTGACACTGAAAGTGTCCATTAAACCTCCGGATGCCACAGAGGTAAAAAAGCTGGAAAATAAGTCACTGGTCAGTTATATCTACATCGGTGTCCCTCACAAGTCGTTCCAGGATCTTTACGGAACAGAACCCAGGATTCAGCTGAACGACCAGTTCAAGCAGGTAAGGGATATTGAAGAATTCATCGCCCAGGAACGCGACCAGTTGAGTGAGGCAGACCAGACCAAAATGACGGTTTCTCTGAAGATCGATGAAGATACCCGGATGGGCATCGTAACCGATGTAAAACAGGCGCTGAGACGTGCCAGCGCATTGAAAATCAACTATTCCGCAAGAAAAACAGAAAGTATCCGATAAGTATTTCCCGGAAAAAATAGGGGGATGCGCGCATCCCCCTATTTTTTACCCGTGATTATTCATTATAACTTCTGAATCTTGACAATTTCATAAAGAAGTGGCTCGGTGGAATAAAATTTAATGAAATAAATCCCCTTTCTCAATCCTGAAAGATTGACCGTAAGCTCCGATTCCCCCTTCAACCTTTCCAGGTTCTCATCCATGACCTTTTTCCCGGTAATATCCCGTACCTCCATCATCACCGGCGTTTCCTCCTTCAGGTCATAGACAATCTTCATCTCATCCTGCACCGGATTGGGATAAACACGGAACTTTTTGTCCGGTTTATCAGGCATCTGCGGCTCCTGATAATGGCTCATGCCCCAAGTTCCGGGAATAATCCATTCTTCCCAACCTGCATTCTGCCCCGCATATACACAGGATATCAATAACATACAACATACAGAAGAAAACAATCGTTTCTTCATGGTAAACAGTTTGCGAAAAAGCATCAAAAATTGTTCCACTTTTTCATGACAAACATTGCCTTAGTCTGCAATGATTTATATTATACGTTCCTTTTGCGCGATGGGTTACATGAAAAAAAATGCACCCGTTGCCGCGGGTGCCTGGTAGTGATCCCGGAGGGACTCGAACCCCCAACTTTCAGAACCGGAATCTGACGTTCTATCCATTGAACTACGGGACCTTAAACAGCGCAAATATACAAAGGATAATTTATGTTCTTGAAAAGAAAATTCCATTTTTTCTGAAAACACGCATGAATACGAATCATTCACAGGTCATTTATTTAGATACATCTGCAATATTTTAATATTTTTGTCCTTTTAACACGGGCCCCGACCCATCAAATCATAGCAGGAATGGATTATAATTTCAGAGAGATTGAAAATAAATGGCAGGATTACTGGGAAAGAGACAAAACCTGGCAAGTGGAAGCCGATCCTGCCCTGCCCAAGTATTATGTGCTGGATATGTTCCCCTATCCTTCCGGGGCCGGATTGCATGTGGGACATCCCGAAGGATATACAGCTACCGATATCGTAGCCAGGTATAAACGCATGAAAGGATATAATGTGCTGCATCCCATGGGCTGGGATGCTTTCGGTCTGCCTGCCGAACAGTATGCCATTCAAACCGGCACCCACCCCTCCATCACTACCCGGCGTAACTGCGACACGTTCCGAAAACAGATCAAAGCCCTGGGACTGGGATATGACTGGAACAGGGAAATAAATACCACCGATCCGGCATACTATAAATGGACCCAGTGGATTTTTATGAAACTGTACAATACCTGGTTTGACGATCAAAGGCAAAAGGGCAGGCCCATTGACGAACTCCCGATACCCGCAGAAATAGCAGCTGCAGGTAAAAAAGCCGTCCGGGAATATCAAAATGCCCGCCGGCTGGCATATTACGCCGATGCCCAGGTGTGGTGGTGCAGCCATTGCCACATTGTATGCGCCAACGAAGAGGTACTGAACGACGGAACCCATGAAAAATGCGGGCATATTGTAACACGCAGGGTACTTAAGCAATGGATGCTGCGCATATCACAATATGCTGAACGACTGCTTGAAGGACTGAACTCCCTCGACTGGCCGGAAGGAGTAAAAGATATGCAACGCAACTGGATAGGGAAATCAACCGGTGCCGAAGTAGAGTTCCCGGTGAAAAACCACGAACACAAAATCAGGGTTTTTACCACCCGCCCCGATACCCTCTTTGGAGCCACCTATATGGTCCTTTCACCGGAACATCCACTGGCAGATCCGCTGACAGTTCCCGAACAAAAGGAAACCATCCGGGCTTACCTGGAGGAAGCCTCAAAAAAATCCGACCTCGATCGCACCGATCTGGCCAGAGAAAAAACAGGTGTATTTACCGGAAGCTATGCCATGAATCCCGTGAACGGGGAAAAAATTCCGATATGGATTGCCGACTACGTATTGATGGGTTACGGCACCGGAGCCATTATGGCCGTTCCCGCACATGATACACGCGATTTTGAATTTGCCGTAAAATTCAACCTTCCCATCCGTTGCATCATGGACCCCATGGGAGCCGCTCCTGAAGAAAGGGAACAGATCCTGAAAGGAAAAGCATGCTGGACAGAGGACGGAAGGTATATCCACTCAGCAGATCCCCTGTCCGGGCTCGATATTAACGGGCTAAACAAAGACCAGGGCATCGAAACCACCATTCGCTGGCTGGAACGGAAACAATACGGCCGGAAAGCGGTGAATTACAAGCTCCGCGACTGGTTGTTCAGCAGGCAGCGATACTGGGGCGAACCCTTCCCGGTAATACACTGGGAAGACGGGGAAATAAGCCTGATTAACGAATCGGAGCTGCCCCTGGTTCTTCCCGAACTGGAAAACTACCAGCCCGGAGAACATGGGGAATCACCTCTGGCCAATGCGGGAGATTGGCTTGAAGTAACAGGAAAAGACGGCAGAAAAGGAAGGCGCGAAACCAATACCATGCCCCAATGGGCAGGTTCTTGCTGGTATTATTTGCGGTATATCGATCCACATAACCGGGAAAGGATCTTCGATCCGGGAAAAGAAGCCTACTGGATGCCCGTCGATCTGTATATCGGAGGAGCCGAACATTCCGTACTGCACCTGTTATATGCCAGGTTCTGGCACAAGGTATTGTACGACCTGGGCATCGTCTCAACCGACGAACCTTTCCGGAAACTTTTTAACCAGGGAATGATCCTGGCCTACGCCTATGAAACAGCCAGCGGTGCCAAGGTGCCTTCCAACCTGGTGGAAGAAAAAGACGGCCGTTTCTTCCATACCGAAACCGGTGAGGAACTGAAACAGATTGTGGCCAAAATGTCAAAATCACTGAAAAACGTCGTCAATCCGGATGATGTAATAAAGAATTACGGGGCCGATTCCATGCGCCTGTATGAAATGTTCATGGGACCGCTCGATGCTGCCAAGCCCTGGTCGGAAAACGGCATCAAGGGAGTATATCATTTTTTGAACAGGGTCTACCGCTTCTTTTCCTCTCCTGAAAATCTCTACAACGGGGAAGAAAAAAACGAAAATATACTGAAAGTACTGCATCAAACCATTCGGAAGGTGGAAAATGATATTGAAGGACTTCGCTTCAATACGGCCGTTTCACAGATGATGATCTTCACCAATGCATGCATCAAAAAGGGAAAAGTGAGCCGGGATACCGCCTCCGCCTTTGTAAGAGTCCTTTCCCCTTTCGCACCCCATGTGGCCGAAGAGCTCTGGGAAAGGCTCGGAAATCCCCCTTCCGTTGTCGATGCGGAGTTCCCCGCCTTTAACGAGGAATACCTGAAAGAAGACCGTTTCGAATATCCAGTTTCATTTAATGGAAAACTCAGGTTCAAACTCGAGCTCCCGGTCGATATGGAAGAAAACAGGATCAGGGAAGCGGTGCTGAATGATGAACGCTCGGCCAGGTGGCTCAACGGGAAAAAACCCAGAAAAATCATTGTGGTGCCCAAACGTATCATTAATGTGGTGGTTTGAAATGAAAATTTCTGAGCACGGCATGTTCCAAAAATCAGCGGGCAGGATCGTAACGGGGAATGGAAGGGTATTTACCGGCTTTCCGGTTTATGTACTTTGTTTTCTCATAACGGCACTCATTCACTTTCCCGGTTGTATGCAGGAAAAAGATGAGGAACGCGAACCCGTAACCGGTTATTCCGTAACACCCCATTCCGAACAAAAAAACGGAAACGGCCTGATCCCTGAAGGAAACTATACCGAATTGAGCGGCCAGATCAGAAGAAATCAGTTCCTGGCCTCCCTGCTGTCAGATTTCGGGGTAGAGTACCCTGTTATCGATTCACTGACCAGGGCCAGCGAAGAAATATTCGACATACGTAAAATCCGGTCGGGAAACAGATACACAGCATTTCTGGAAGGAGATACCCTCCCTGTTCTACGCGTATTGGTATACGAACATGATCTTTCAGAACAGGTAGTTTTCGACCTGCATTCTCCGGTCAGGGTTTATAAGGCATCCAAACCCGTAATAAGAAAAACCCGCATTGCCACAGGAATTATCGAAACTTCCCTGTGGAACACGCTGCAGGAGCAGGGTATTCATCCCGCCCTGGCTTTTGAACTTTCAGAGATTTATGCCTGGACGGTAGATTTTTTCGGATTGCAGAAAGGAGACCATTTCCGGGTTGTATACGAAGAAAGCTTCGTGGATACCCTTTCCATGGGAATCACACAGATTATGGGAGCCTGCTTTCATCATATGGGGCAGGATATTTATGCCATTCCCCTGGTTCAGGACAGCACCCTGGGATACTTTGACCAGTTTGGAAACAGCCTCCGAAAAGCATTCCTGAAGGCTCCCCTGCGGTTTTCCCGGATCAGTTCGCGGTTTTCATACAGCCGGATGCATCCCATTCTTAAATACCGGCGACCCCATCTGGGAGTAGATTACGCCGCACCTGTTGGCACTCCGGTGCTGGCCGTGGGCGACGGCGTCGTAACCTCCGCCACCTGGCAGGGCCAGGCCGGAAGGATAGTGAAAATCAGACATAACAGTGTGTATTCCACAGCCTATATGCATCTGTCGGGATTCGGTCCTGGAATCCGGGCAGGGGTAAGGGTAAGACAGGGAGATATTATTGGTTATGTGGGAAGTACGGGACTTTCCACCGGCCCGCATCTTGATTTCAGGTTTTACAGAAACGGAAGCCCGGTAGACCCGCTAAAAGTGGAAGCGCCTCCCGTAGAACCGGTCAGAGAAGAAAACATGGAATTATTCAGAAAAAAACGTAAATTTCTGGTACACCTGTTACAAACGGTCGAACTGCCCTGACCGCTCATGCTTCCTGTTGGCTAATCCAATCTTCCACAACCCGGGGATAGTACTCATATTCAAGCTGATGAACTCTCTCGGCCAGGGTATCGGGGGTATCGCCGGGCAGCACATCACACTCTTCCTGAAACAAAATATTACCGGCATCATATTCTTCATTGACCAGATGCACAGTCACCCCCGACTTTTTATCCCTGTTATTTATCACGGCTTCGTGCACCCGCCGGCCGTACATCCCTTTCCCCCCGTAGGCAGGCAACAGTGCCGGATGAATATTGATTATTCTTCCCGGGAAAGCCTCCAGGACAGGCTGCGGAATCAGCCACAGAAATCCGGCCAGAACAATAAAATCGACCCGGTGTTCCTTCAGCAAATTCAGTACACGTCCGGTTTCATAAAGATCTTGCCGTGTGAAAACCATGCTTTTTACACCCAGCCTGGCCGCCCGGTCAAGCACCCCGGCTCCGGGCTTGTTGCATAATACCAGATTCACGCGGCAATGTGGATGTTTCCTGAAATGCCTGATCAGGTTTTCTGCATTGGTCCCCGTTCCCGAGGCAAACACGGCAATGTGTTTCATTTTATCGGAAATGTAGATTACACGGCAGTTTCAAAAATAATGGAAGGAAAGGAAAAAATGACCGAAAACTGTTCAAAATGTGGAAAAAAAATTATTTTTGTTGGGGATTTATTTTGTTTTGCATTTCTTTGCACGTGATTTTAGATCATTTTATTATTAACTAAATCTTAAGGTTATGTCTGATATTGCATCAAGAGTGAAAGCGATCATCGTAGACAAATTGGGTGTTGATGAAAATGAAGTAACTCCGGAAGCTAGCTTCACCAATGACCTGGGAGCCGATTCTCTTGACACTGTGGAACTGATCATGGAATTTGAAAAGGAATTCAATATCGGAATTCCGGATGATCAGGCTGAAACCATCAGCACAGTGGGTGAAGCCATCAAGTACATCGAAGAAAACGCAAAGTAAATTCTGGTTCTTTATGGAATTAAAACGGGTTGTTGTTACCGGATTGGGGGCCCTTACCCCCCTGGGAAATAATGTTCAGGAATACTGGAACAGCCTGATGCAGGGAGTAAGTGGCTGCAATTTGATCACTCGTTTTGATGCCCAGAAATTCAAAACCAGGTTTGCCTGCGAAGTAAAAAACTTCGACCCCCACGCCTATTTTGAAAGGAAAGAGTTACGGAAGCTCGACCGGTATTCGCAATACGCCCTGTATGCTGTTGACGAAGCCATGAAAGATTCCGGACTCGACCTTGAAAAAATCGATAAAGACAGGGTGGGGGTAATTTATGGTTCCGGAATTGGTGGAATAGACACGTTCCTGGAGGAAATTACCGGGTTTGTAAACGGGGGGTACACTCCCCGTTTCAACCCGTTTTTCATTCCCAAAATGATCTCCGATATTGCTGCCGGACATATTTCTATGAAATACGGTTTCCGAGGCCCCAACTTCGGAGTAGTCAGTGCGTGCGCCACGTCCACCAACGCCATCATTGATGCCTTCCATTACATCCGCCTGGGAAAGGCCTCTGTTTTCGTCACCGGAGGATCGGAGGCATCCATCAATCCGGCCGGAGTGGGAGGATTCAACGCCATGCAGGCTATCTCCACAAACAATGAGGAATACAAAACCGCTTCCCGCCCCTTTGATGCATCCCGCGACGGATTCGTCATGGGAGAAGGAGCCGGAGCCCTCATTCTGGAAGACCTGGAACACGCCCTGAGCCGGGGGGCACACATCTATGCAGAACTGGTGGGAACCGGGATGTCGGCCGATGCCTACCACCTCACTGCCCCCCATCCCGAAGGGGACGGCGCCTATCTGGTAATGAAACGCACCCTGGAAGATGCAGGGATGAATCCCGGGGAAATCGACTACATCAATCTGCACGGAACTGCTACGCCGCTGGGTGATATTGCCGAAGTAAAAGCCATTGTAAAACTTTTCGGCGAATATGCTTACCGCCTCAATCTCAGTTCTACCAAATCCATGACCGGACACCTTCTGGGAGCAGCCGGGGCAGTCGAGGCCATTGCCGCTATTCTTTCCTGCGTAAACGATATGGTGCCTCCTACCATCAACCTCAATCAACTGGATCCGGACATCGACAACCGGCTCAACTTTACACCAAACAAAGCCCAGAAAAGAGAGGTGAGAGCCGCATTGAGCAACACCTTTGGATTTGGCGGGCATAATGCTTCTGTAATCTTTAAGAAATATTCCGGTTAAACAGTGGACCAGGTAAGTAAATCTCCTCACACCCTTCATCTATCTACCAAAAAGCTGCGTCGCCGCTTGAAAAAAATCCTGGGGTTTCCCCCAGGAAAATCATCGTACTATGAACACGCTTTTATCCATCGCTCCGTATCCATCACAGGCCCCCACGGAGAACCCTATAACAACGAAAGACTTGAGTTCCTGGGCGATGCCGTTCTGGATGCCGTGGTTTCCGACTACCTCTTCCGTAATTATCCCGCCGGTGACGAAGGATTCCTTTCCAGACTCCGGTCATTGATCGTCAGAAGGGAAACTCTGAACCAGCTGGCACGCGAGGTGGGACTCGAAGAATTTCTGATTTCCCATACCGAAGCCAACCGCAAGGTAAAGCACCTGTGGGGAAACAGTTTCGAAGCACTGGTAGGCGCAGTTTACCTCGATAAGGGATATAAAAAAACCAGGAAATTCATTCTCAACAGAATCCTGAAAAATTACCTCGACCTGTCCCGCTTACAGGAAGATAACCGGGATTTCAAAAGCCGTCTGGTGGAATGGGCGCAAAAAAACAGAGCTTCTATTGATTTTGAAGTCGATTCGTTCGCCGACGAAAACCATGAACTCGTATTCACAACCCGGGTCCTGCTAAATAACGAAACCATCGGAACCGGCAGGGGTTACTCCAAAAAGGAATCGGAACAGCAAGCCGCCTCCCGGGCCCTGAGCCATATCGGTATCTGAAACAACCCGTCTGCCGGCCTGTTTTTACTTTCCCCGGTCCTTTGTATCTTTGGAAAAACAGTAAATCCATCGTGAAAAAACGAACCCATAAACTTGATTTCACACCCGATTACGATTTTCTCCTTTTCGGGCTGGTGAGCGATGAACCCGATTACCGGCTGGCATGGCTGATCAACCGAACTATGGAATGGGACATGAAAAGAACGGAGAACCTGAAAATTGAACACCCCGGAGAATCGCTTACTCAGGAATTTGCCCATTATACCTTTGTCGATGAAAAAACCCATATTACCTATCGCCTGATAGGAAATCGGGGGGAAAACGGAACCCTTCTGGAAGAACTGAAAAACATTGATTTTTTTCTGAGCATTCATTCCGACGATAAAAACATGCCGTCTGCCGGCATCCTTTCCGCCATAAAATCCATGCCGGCCGTCAGGGCTTTTATCCCTGTAGATCCGGGCGGCCTCAGATCAAAAAACAAGTTGCTGTTCTAAAAAAGAGGCCGTAACCGGGCGGTCACGGCCTCTTTTCCCCTAACCTAACTCTAACCTAAAACTCTGAAATTCGGATGGCATTCTTTCTCTTCCAATTCAGGAAAAACAGAATGCTCTCCCTTTACACCACAAATGTATATCAACCTTTGGTTAAGTTTTAATAAGGTTTGTTAAAGATTGTTAAAGCCTTGATCAGGAACCCTTTCAGAACTTATCTTTGTTCAGGTATGAAAAGACAATGGATATGGTTTCTGGCCGGGGTCATGGCCCTGGTAATGACCGGACTTATCCTGGTGCAGGCCTACTGGATCAATAACGCCATGCAGGTAAAGGAACAACAGTTCCGGCAGATAGTAACCCATACCCTGAATGAGGTGGCCAGGGAGGTGGAAAGGCAGGAAGCCGTATATCATATTATGGATGAAGCCCTGCCCCAGGAAAGCGATACCGTGCCCTGGCATTTCGATGCCCTCCAGTATGAAAAACAATCTCACCGGGGAAGACGGCCTGACCCCTATCCCTCAAAGGACAGGGGTTTCAGATCCCCGCCGCCCGAAATTCGTGATTCCTTCTCATGGGAGGTAATTATAGGGGAAAGCTATATGGAAAGCGGAACAAGCTCGGTTATGCAAGACGGGGAAATCAAAACAATGGTCTCCAGCCGCATCACCCAGAAGTCGGTCTTTCTGAGAAATATCATGGACAGAATGACACGCGAACTCCCTCCGGTGGAAAAAAGAATTAACCTGGATGTTCTTAACCGGATGATTGCCTCGCGCCTGCAGGAAAGAGGCATCGACCTGGAATACGAAATGGCCGTTAAAAAACCCGATAACAGAGTGCTTTACCATACCCCTGCCTACAGTGAGGAAACACGCTCGGGAGTGTTCCAGCAGGCCCTTTTCCCCAACGATATCCCGAGCATACCGGCATTCGTCAGCCTGTATTTCCCGGGAGAAAAAGGGTTCATATACCGCTCTCTCGGTTTCATGCGCATTACCAGTATTATGCTCATACTAACTACCGTTCTGCTGTTTGCCATTACCCTGCTGGTTATTTTCAGGCAGAAAAAACTGTCTGAAATACGGAACGATTTTGTAAACAACATGACCCATGAGCTGAAAACCCCCATTTCTACCATTTCACTGGCTGCCCAGATGCTGACCGACCCCGGATTCCAGGGCCCCGGGAA
This sequence comes from Bacteroidota bacterium, assembly GCA_011049175.1. GTDB lineage: Bacteria > Bacteroidota > Bacteroidia > Bacteroidales > VadinHA17 > HyVt-105. The sequence goes on from DSCJ01000024.1 coordinate 62,887, forward strand.
AAACATCGACCAGATATCGGGCATCATCCACGAAGAAACACGGCGCCTTGGGCTTCAGGTGGAAAAAGTGCTGCAAACAGCCATTTTTGACAGGGGACGTGTAAAACTGAAAAAGAAAAAGGTGGATGTACATCGCCTCATTGAAACTGTCATCAAGAATTTCGAGCTCCAAATCAGAAACAGGCAGGGAGATATCATTCTGAAAGATGAAGCCCAATACTCCGTAGCTCACCTTGACGAAGTGCATACCATTAACGTGCTTTCCAATCTGGTTGACAATGCCCTGAAATATTCCAAAGACCGGCCGGTGATCACCATCCGCACACGGAACCGGGGAAAGGGACTTGAAATTTCGGTGGAAGATAACGGAATAGGCATGAGCCGTGAACATCAGCGTAAGATCTTCGATAAATTCTACCGGGTCCCAACGGGAAATATTCATAACGTGAAAGGATTTGGCCTGGGACTGAGTTACGTGAAGAAGATCGTGGAAGAACACGGAGCATCCATCAGGGTGGAAAGTCAACCGGGAAAAGGTTCAAAATTTATTATCTTTATTCCTGAATCAAACCAACGCCATGCCTGATGAACCTATCCGGCTCTTGCTGGCCGAAGACGATATGAACCTGGGAACCCTTCTCAGGGATTATCTCATGGCCAAAGGATATGATACGGTTCTTTACCCCGACGGAGAAAAAGCCTTTAAGGGTTTTGTCAGGGAACATTTCGATATCTGCATCCTCGATGTGATGATGCCGCTAAAAGACGGTTTCGAACTGGCCCGCGAAATCCGCCGGATCAACAGCAATATTCCCATTATCTTCCTTACGGCCAAATCCCTGAAAGAAGATGTGATCGAGGGTTTCTCCATCGGCGGTGACGATTACATCACCAAGCCGTTCAGCATGGAAGAATTGCTGTACCGCATAGAAGCCGTACTCCGAAGAACCCGGGGAGGACAGGCTGCCGGTGGTAAAAACATCTTCCGGCTCGGCCGGTTCACTTTCGACGCCAACAAACAAACCCTTCAGCATGGTGACCAGGTTAGGAAACTCACCACCAAGGAATCGGAACTGCTGAAGCTCCTGTGCAATAACCAGAACCAGATCCTGGAACGAAATTTTGCCCTGCGTACCATCTGGGAAGACGATAATTACTTCAACGCCAGGAGTATGGATGTGTATATCACCAAACTGCGGAAATACCTCCGCGAAGATCCGTCCATCGAGATCCTGAATATCCACGGAAAAGGCTACAAACTGATCCTCGACAAACAGCCGGAAGAAGATTCCGCCTGAAATCCGTTTCCTGCTTTATAACATATTCCGGCAAGATTCATTAACTTCGCCTCCAAATTGCATCCCGATGAAAGTACTGAAATTCGGCGGTACCTCTGTGGGTTCTGCCGACCGTATGAAGAAGGTTGCCGAACTGATCCCCGCCGGTGAACCCCTGATCGTGGTGCTTTCGGCCATGGCAGGTACCACCGACAGGCTGGTGGAGATCGCTTCCTGCCTCTACAATAAAGACCACACACAGGCAGGAGACAAGATCAACCGGCTGGAAGAAAATTATTTTCAGGTTGTCGGTGAATTGTTTTCTGTCCCCTCATACAGGAAAAAAGGAAAGGAACTGATCCATTCCCATTTCGAATATATCCGGTCGTTTACCCGCGATCTGTTTACCATGTTCGAAGAAAAAGTAATCCTGGCACAGGGCGAGCTTATCTCCACCGCTCTGTTCCATATGTACCTGGAAGAAAAAGGCGTACCGGCCGTTTTGTTGCCCGCCCTTCACTTTATGAGGATTGACAAAGACCACGAACCGGATGAATTTTATATCCGGGAAAACCTCCAGCGGGAACTGGAAAAATACCCCGGGAAACGGCTATTCATTACCCAGGGATATATATGCCGCAATGCATTCGGCGATATTGACAACCTGAAAAGAGGTGGCAGCGATTATACGGCATCTCTGATCGGGGCGGCTGTAAAAGCAGAGGAAATCCAAATATGGACCGATGTGGATGGGATGCACAACAACGATCCCAGGTATGTAAAAAACACACGGCCTGTTGAACAACTTTCCTTCGAGGAAGCGGCCGAGCTGGCTTATTTCGGTGCCAAGATCCTGCACCCCACCAGCATTCAGCCGGCACGGAAATTCAATATCCCTGTCCGCCTGAAAAACACACTGAATCCCGCATCACAGGGAACCCTCATCAGCGAAAGAACAGCCGGAAACGGACGCATTACAGCTATCGCAGCTAAAGACAGTATCACCGCCATACGCATCAAATCAACCCGCATGCTGCTGGCATACGGTTTCCTGAGAAAAGTATTCGAGATCTTTGAAAGCTACCGCACACCCATCGATATGATCTCTACCTCGGAGGTGGGGATATCACTGACCATCGACCAGACGGAATTTCTTGAAAAAATTGTCAAAGAACTGAAAAAATACGGAACCGTAGAAGTGGATCAAAACCAGGTGATCATCTGTGTGGTGGGCGACCTGATAGCCAGCAACCGGGGAATGGCCTTCCGGGTATTCCAGGCGCTCAGGGATATACCCATCCGGATGATCTCCTATGGAGGAAGCAACCACAACATTTCACTGCTGATCGCTTCCGCCCATAAGGTGAAAGCTCTTCAAAGCCTGAATGACCAATTATTCCAATGAAACAAGGCATGACATTCCCTCTGGATAAATTCGGCAGTTTACCCACTCCCTTCTTCTATTACGATATGGAACGTCTGCAGGCCACCCTGGAAGAGGCAAACAAACAAGCCGAAAGGCTGGGGTATCATATTCACTATGCGCTGAAAGCCAATTCGAACGACAAAATCCTCCGGACGATGAGCCGGATGGGTTACGGAGCCGATTGTGTGAGCGGTAACGAAATAAAAAAGGCGGCAGAATCAGGTTTTCCTGCCCGGAGCATCTTTTTTGCCGGGGTGGGCAAATCGGATTCGGAAATCATAACCGCCCTGGAACATAACATAGGCTGCTTCAACTGCGAATCCATTCCTGAAATGGAGGTTATCAATGCCCTGGCAGGCCGTTACGGGAAAAAGGCCCACGTGGCCATCCGCATCAACCCCAATGTGGATGCACACACTCATCATTATATCACTACCGGCCTGGAAGAAAACAAATTCGGCATCAATGCATGGGAACTGGAGGAAGTGATAACCCGGTTGCATCATCTCAGCAATCTCGAACTGAAGGGTCTGCATTTCCACATCGGGTCACAGATCACCGACCTGGAAATATTCAAAGGGTTGTGTCTGCGGGTGAACGAATTCCAGGAATGGTTTTATGATCATAAGATCATTGCGGATATGATCAATGTGGGCGGGGGATGGGGAGTGGATTACCAAAATCCCGACCGTCAGTATGTTCCCGATTTTGAAGCCTTTTTTTGTCTTTTCAAAGAATTCCTGCATCTCCGTCCCAAACAGAGCCTGCATTTTGAGCTGGGCAGGGCCCTGGTTGCCCAGTCGGGAAACCTGATAAGCCGGGTGCTGTACGTGAAGAACGGCGTGAATACCCGGTTCGTCATCCTCGACGCGGGAATGACCGAATTGCTGCGACCTGCCCTGTATCAGTCATTTCATAAAATAGAAAACCTGAGTTCATCTGGTGAAGCAGAAAAATACCATGTGGTAGGACCTGTCTGCGAATCGTCCGATACCTTCGGAAAAGCCGTCCTCCTTCCCCCCACCCGCCGGGGTGACTTGATAGCCATCCGTTCCACCGGAGCCTACGGGGAAGTTATGTCATCGCAGTACAACCTTCGCGATAAAGCACCGGCTTATTATTCCGATGATCTGTAAAATAAAGGGTTTTTATGAGGAAAACCCGGCTGGCGAGAGGAACAACTAAGCTAATGGTGGAGTGAGAATTACGATATTCAGTATCTGAGAAAAACCTGTGAATTTGAGGCCATACAATAACCCGTCCGGAGACTTCGTTCAGAATACAGGGATTCACCGGTTTTGAACCGTTTATCATCGTGTGTGTTGTATATGGCGGATTATTTAAATGTTGTAGCTATGAAAACATTGGCAATCAATAAAATGACCGTTTTTTGCTGCATTTTTTCACTTTTTCTGGCTTCATGCGGAAGCAAATCTGAAGAAACACATCACCATGCCCTTATCTTTTCTTCCGAATCGAATCTGATCGGAGAGTGGGAACAGGTGAAACTGCAGGTTGAATTAGACCACGCAGCAAAAGAAGACCAGGGCCGGATATTGCAGGTTGACAGGGAAAACTGGGAGGAGAAAATGCAAGCCCGCCCGGCGCGTCTCATATTCAAAGATGACCATACCTATGTTATTGAGATAAAAAATCTAAACGATTCGGTGGTAAAGACCAGAAAAGGGCACTGGGAACTTACGGGCGATTCCCTGTTCATGGACCAGACCCACCCCGATTGGGCAAGTTTTTCTTATCGAATAGAACTGAAACCGGGTGAAGCCAGGCTGGACGGAAAGCTCGACTGGGACGGCGACGGAAAAGCAAATGAGAAATACATCTGTGTGCAGCGAAGGATCCACTAATCCATTTTCAGAACGGCCAGAAATGCCTGCTGGGGAACCTCTACATTGCCCACCTGGCGCATTCTTTTCTTTCCTTTTTTCTGTTTTTCCAGCAATTTTCTTTTGCGGGTAATGTCGCCACCGTAGCATTTGGCCGTCACGTCTTTCCTTAAAGCCTTCACCGTTTCCCTGGCAATGATCTTTGCTCCGATAGCCGCCTGTATTGCAATATCAAACTGTTGCCGGGGGATCAGTTCCTTCAGCTTCACACACATCCGGCGGCCGAAATCATAGGCATTGTCACGGTGGATCAGTGTGGAAAGGGCATCCACAATTTCCCTGTTCAACAGAATATCCAGCCTCACCAGATCTGCTTTCTTGTATCCCGAGGTATAATAATCGAAGGAAGCATATCCCCGGGATATGCTCTTCAGTTTGTCGTAAAAATCAAACACGATCTCTGAAAGAGGCATCTCAAACGTCACCTCCACCCGATCGCTGGTAAGGTACACCTGGTTTTTCAGGGTCCCTCTTTTCTCAATGCAAAGGGTCATGATGTTCCCCAGGTATTCCGACTTGGAAATGATCTGTGCGGAAATATACGGCTCTTCGATGGTCTCGATGTAATTGGGTTCCGGCAGACCCGAAGGGTTGTGCACTTCGATCACCTCACCGCGGGTGGTGTATACCCGGTAGGAAACATTGGGTACCGTGGTGATCACATTCATGTCGAACTCCCGGTCGAGCCTTTCCTGCACAATTTCCATGTGCAATAGTCCAAGGAACCCGCACCGGAACCCGAAACCCAGTGCCACGGACGATTCCGGTTCAAAGCTGAGGGAAGCATCGTTCAGCTGCAGCTTCTCCATCGAAGCCCTAAGCTCCTCATATTCATCGGCATCCACAGGGTACACCCCGGCAAACACCATGGGTTTTACCTCCTTAAATCCCGATATGGCTTTGGGGCAGGGCCTTTCCACATGGGTAATGGTATCGCCCACCTTCACTTCCCGGGAAGTTTTGATACCCGAAATAATGTACCCCACATTCCCTGCCCCCAGTTCTTTACGGGGATCCAGCCTCAGCCTGAGCACCCCGATCTCGTCGGCATGATACGCTTTGCCTGTATTCACAAATTTCACCAGGTCGCCGGTGCGGATGGTTCCGTTTATGATCTTAAAATACGCATAAATACCCCTGTATGAATTGAATACCGAATCGAAGATCAGGGCCTGAAGGGGAGAGCCAGGATCTCCCTGGGGAGGGAGAATCTTCTCCACGATGCGCCGCATGATCTCCTCCACACCATACCCGGTTTTGGCCGAAGCTTCAATGATCTCCTCCCTTTCACAGCCCAGCAGATCCACAATCTGATCCTTTACTTCTTCGGGCATGGCATTTTCCATGTCCATCTTATTGAGCACGGGAATAATTTCCAGGTTATGATCAATGGCCTGGTAAAGATTGGAAATGGTCTGTGCCTGAATCCCCTGCGTGGCATCGATCACCAGCAGGGCCCCCTCGCAGGCGGCAATAGACCGCGATACTTCGTAGGAAAAATCCACGTGCCCCGGAGTATCGATCAGGTTCAGCGTGTACTGGGTTCCATCATAATCATAATACATCTGCACGGCATGGCTCTTGATGGTAATCCCCCTTTCCCGTTCCAGGTCCATATTATCCAGCACCTGATCCTTGAATTCCCGCTCGGTCAGGGTGTGTGTCATCATTAGCATTCTGTCGGCCAGGGTACTCTTCCCGTGATCAATATGTGCAATAATACAAAAGTTCCTGATGTTCTCCATACCCGCGGCTTGTGCGTATTATTTGTGAAGCAAAGATATTCATTTCCCACCATACAAAGAAAGCTGCCCGCACGGGCAGCTTTCTTTTTTATGGAGTATGATGGCATTTTACATCATTCCGCCTCCCATGCCTCCCATGCCTGGAGCTCCGCCGGGCATCGGCTTTTCTTCTTCCTCCTCTACCAGGGCACACTCGGTAGTGAGAAGCATGCCGGCAATGGAAGCGGCATTCTCCAGGGCAATCCTTGCCACCTTGGTGGGATCGATCACGCCGCTTTTGTAAAGAGGTTCATACACGTCAGTATGGGCATTGTAGCCGAAATCATCCTTCCCTTCCTTCACTTTCATCACCACAATGGAACCGTCTACTCCTGCATTTTCGGCAATCTGGCGGATGGGCTCCTCCAGGGCACGTTTCACGATCTCCACACCGGTCCGCTCGTCCTCATTCTCGGTTTCGATCTGGTCCAGATCGGGAATGGTGCGCAGGTAGGCCACACCGCCTCCGGGGATAATCCCTTCTTCCACGGCAGCCCGTGTTGCACTCAGCGCATCATCCACACGGTCTTTTCTTTCCTTCATTTCCACTTCCGAAGCGGCTCCCACATACAGCACAGCCACTCCACCGGCCAGTTTAGCCAGACGCTCCTGCAGTTTCTCCTTGTCGTAATCGGAGGTGGTGGCTTCAATCTGCTTTTTGATCTGACCCACACGGGCTTTGATCAGGTCGGGCTCGCCGGCACCGTTTACTATGGTAGTATTCTCCTTGTCAACGGTCACTTTTTCGGCATTACCCAGCATATCCATGGTGGTATTTTCAAGCCGCAGTCCTTTTTCTTCAGATATCACCGTCCCGCCGGTCAGCACGGCAATATCCTCCAGCATTTCCTTCCGGCGGTCGCCGAAACCCGGAGCTTTTACGGCAGCAATCTTGAGGGCGCCCCTCAGCTTGTTCACCACCAGGGTGGCCAGGGCTTCCCCGTCCACATCCTCGGCAATGATCAGCAAAGGACGGCCGGCCTGTGATACCGATTCCAGTATGGGAAGCAGATCTTTCATGGTCGAGATCTTCTTGTCGTGCAACAGAATGTAAGGATCTTCCAGCACAGCTTCCATTTTCTCGGTATCGGTAATGAAATAGGGAGAAATATAACCGCGGTCGAATTGCATTCCTTCTACCACTTCCACTGTGGTTTCGGTTCCTTTGGCCTCTTCAACCGTGATCACGCCTTCTTTTTTCACCTTGGTCATGGCCTCGGAAATGAGCTTCCCGATCGAGCTGTCGTTGTTGGCCGAAATGGTAGCCACCTGTTCGATCTTTTCCGTGTCGTCGCCAATGGTATGCGACATTTCACGCAGGCGTGACACCACTTTAGCCACGGCCTTGTCAATACCGCGCTTCAGGTCCATGGGATTGGCGCCGGCCGTGACGTTCTTAATACCCACGTCAACCATAGACTGGGCCAGCAGGGTAGCCGTAGTGGTTCCGTCGCCGGCATCATCGGCGGTTTTGGAAGCCACTTCTTTCACCATCTGAGCCCCCATGTTCTCGAACTTGTCTTCCAGTTCAATTTCCTTGGCTACGGTCACCCCATCTTTAGAAACCTGGGGAGCACCGAATTTCTTTTCAATGATCACATTCCTTCCCTTGGGCCCCAGGGTCACCTTTACGGCCTCTGCCAGCTGGTCAACCCCGCTTTTCAGGCGGTCGCGGGCCTCTATGTTAAATTTGATTTCTTTTGCCATTTTACGTTCTTTTTTATTGATTATACATTATGATAATTTGTTTGCTCAGATAATGGCCAGAATATCCGACTGACGCATGATAAGCAGGTCTTTCCCGTCGATATTGATCTCGGTTCCGGAATACTTGCCGTAAAGAACCATATCCCCTGCCTTTACTTCCATTTTTTCATCCTTGTTTCCGGGTCCGACGGCAAGAATTTTCCCGCGCTGTGGTTTCTCCTTGGCGGAATCAGGGATATAAATCCCACTGGCTGTTTTGGTTTCAGCCTCCTGGGGCTCGATTACCACCCGGTCGGCCAATGGTTTGATCTTAAGGTCTGCCATATCACAATTCGTTTTTTAGGTTAAACATGGTGCAAATTCGTGTTGCTTTCTTCATATTCTGTGCCAAAGGGAAAAGCATGGATCGCTGGCTGTAATGTAGGCAGAATTAACCTGGCATCACCTGCCTTTTTGATGGGAGGAAACAAGACGCTTTTATGTTATTGATTGATATTCTGTTGTTTACAATAATTGTGTGTACAGGTGAAACCAAAAAAAACGTGTCAGCCAAAATGACAGACTGACACGTACTGAATTCGCAGATAAAAGTGTTTTATTCTTCGGGCGGCGCTTCCTGGGCCGGCTGACTTTCGGGAACCGTTGTGGGAAAATTCGGAATTCCTCCAGGATCCACGGTATTCTCAATCTGTTGCTGAATGCGCGATTCATTCATGCCTTCCTGGTTCCTGGGAATGGTCATACTGGCCAGCAAACTGAAAACCAGCAGGGCTACTGCCAGCGTCCAGGTGGATTTCTCAAGAAAGTCGGCTGTTTTTCTAACTCCCATCACCTGGTTGGAAGCCTGGAAATTCGAGGCCAGTCCGCCACCTTTGGAATTCTGTACCAGAACGATCATGATCAGCAAAACACAGACGATCACGATCAGTACGGAAATCAGTGTATACATAATTATTTGGTTTTTTGCTTGATGAGCTCCTGAATCTTTTGAATTTGCGAGGCAAAATAACTACTTTTTTCCGGATATTTCAAACTTAATTTTTCATAGGCAAAAATAGCCTTGGAATAGTATCCCTGGCGCACATAGATCTGTGCCAGGGTGTCGGTGAACAATCCCTCGCTTTCCTCCACACTGTCCCTGGAAATATCCTCCGCTTCATCTGCTTTCTCATCCCTGGGAACAATCCTCGGGTTCTTTTCCAGGAACCGGTCAATCAGATCATGCTGGCGCCTGACGGGAGGGTCGCTTTGGTCTTTCTTCTCTTCTTGCCCGGAGGAGGAATCGGCCGGTTCCCCCGACAACATTTCGAGCCATTGGGAAAAGGAATGACTGTTACTTTTTATGCCTGTTTTCTGGCCGTTTTCGTTTTGAGTTTTTTTTTCAGCAGAGGCCGAATCCTGTGGCTCCTGCTGCAGAGAGGGACCTGTTCTTTTTTCTTTTTTTTCTTCTTTTTCTTTAATTTCCGGTTCACCCGCCTGCGGTTCTTCCTCATGTTCATCAATCTCCAGAATTTCCCCCGTAGCCGGACTAAGGCCGGTAGTCTCTTCCGGTTTTTCAGGGAGAGGAGCCTCCGCCGCTTCATCGGTGAGAACAAACAGATCCCCTTCCCCCTGCCTTTCTTCTTCACGAAGCGGGCCGGATCGCTCTTCCGGTTCTCCTTCTGTCCCGTAAAGAGTTCCTTCTTCCCTTCTTTTCCTGGCTTCTTCCACCTGTTTCATGATGCGTTCGGCCACACTTCCCGGTTCTCCCTTTTCATCCTTCACAGGTTCTTCTTCTGTGGCCTCTGCTCCGGCAGGAACAGGTGGTCCGGAATCTTCTTCCGCCTTTATTTCTGCTTTTTCCCTCCGTTCTTCTTCCTGCAGTCCTCTCTGATTTTTCTCATCTTTTTCACCCGTCATTTCCTTTTCCGGTATGTCGGCCGCTTCCTCCTCTTTCCCGGCAGGCTTTCCGTTGCGGGATGCATCCTTCTTTTCGGAGGCCCCGGCCTCCCTGCCAGCCGGTTGAATCAGGGGCCCGGGCGTTTCTTCCCCCAATGGTTCCTCCCCGGTAGGCGTTACGGGGATCACTTTGCCCGCGGGGGCATGCAATAAGGTATACAATACGCTCCGGTCATGGGCGAAGACCGATGAAACTTTCAGCTGGTTTTCAAAACGGATACTTTTTACATTGTGCAGATTTTTCAGAAACAACAGGTGACCTGTCTGAAAATAGGGAAACTCCGACAGTAGTTCCTGAATATCGTTCAGTGACTCCTGGCTGAGGTCCTCCGGCCTGTGTATGTATTTCAGAAATTGGTCCCTGTTCATAAAGCCATTACCAGTTAACGAATGCCCTGTTAAATATATCTTCCGTGAGCTGATCGATGATCTGGGGGGTATATTCGTCCTGCGCCTGGGTGGGATCCATGGTGCTTTCATACTCCGCATACCGGGTAAAAGTGGTTTCAAAATCCCATTCGGGTTCCACGCGGTTGGTGAATTTTACCCTGACCGATATGCTCAGCCTGTTCATGGCCGCCATTTCATTGCCGGTAATAGCCACCGGTTCGATCTTGTAATCGGTGATCTCGCCTTCGAAATTCACATCTCCCATATCGTTGGTAAAAGTAAGGCCGGTTTGTGCCTTGCAGCGATCCATCAGGGCATTGGTAAAATCCTGGGCCAGATTGGGCAGAACGGTTGCCGCACGGTTCGGAAAATACTGTACGGAAATGGATTTCACCTCAGGGGCAATGGTGGCCCCGGTAAACGAATATTTCACAGTACACCCCTCGCCGGAAATGATCCCGGCCAGCGCCATGATCCATATGCAGAATTTTTTACTCAAAGGGTACAGCCTCTTTAAACAAAGATACGTTTTTCAATGTATATCGTATTCTTTAATCTTCCGGTAAAGGGTCCGTTCCGAAATTCCCAGTTCTTTTGCGGCATGCTTTCTTTTCCCATGGTGCTTTTCCAGGGCTTTACTGATCAGTTCCTTTTCCTTGTCGGCCAGCGACAGGGATTCTTCCACAATTTCTTCGGTATCTTCAATAGGATCCTGCGGTCCCCGGCGGTATTCCACAGGCGAAGCAACCGGAGATTCTTCTTCTGGCTTCACCTCATCATACAAACGCTGGATATACCGGGCGTTCTGCTCGCTGATCCTTTCCCGGTCACCTCCTTTCTGCATCAGGTCCAGCACCAGCTTTTTCATATCGTTCATGTCGTTCTTCAGATCAAACAGTATCTTGTACAGGATCTCCCGTTCCGAGTTAAAGGTTTTCTGGTCGATGATATGGTGTACCAGAGCCGGTAATTTCTCTCCCTGGTAATCGGGCAGGTACTGTTTGAGCTTGTCGGCACCGATCAGCCGGTCCTGTTCAATAACCGACATTTGTTCGGTGATATTTTTCAGCTGGCGAATGTTCCCCGGCCAGTTGTATGTCAGTAAGATATTGCGTGCCTCGTCAGTGAGGGTGATGGGAGGCATGCGGTACTTTTCGGCAAAATCGCTTGCAAATTTCCTGAAAAGCAGTAAAATATCATCCCCCCGGTCACGGAGCGAAGGAATATGGATGGGCACAGTATTCAACCGGTAATACAGATCTTCCCGGAATTTACCTTCCATAATGGCTTTGGGAATATCTACATTGGTGGCGGCAATCACCCGCACATTGGTTTTTTCCACCTTCGACGACCCCACCTTCAGAAATTCACCCGTTTCCAGCACCCTCAGAAGCCTCACCTGGGTAAACAGGGGAAGGTCGGCCACCTCATCCAGGAAGATGGTTCCCCCGTTGGCAACGTCGAAATATCCCCGCCGTGTATCGGTAGCTCCGGTGAACGATCCCTTTTCATGTCCGAACAGTTCGGAATCGATGGTTCCCTCCGGAATGGCTCCGCAGTTCACGGCAATATATGGGCCGTGTTTCCGGGCACTGTACTGGTGGATGATTTTTGGGAAAAACTCTTTCCCGGTACCGCTCTCCCCTGTGATGAGAACCGACAGGTCGGTAGGAGCCACCATAATGGCATGTTCCATGGCCCGGTTCAGACCGATGTAATTCCCGATAATACCGAACCTTTGCTTAACTTTCTGCAGATCCATTTATGGATTCCCTGGTTAATAAAATCATGTCATTTTGACATTGCAAAGGTAACACTTTTCAATCAAGCTCGGAAGTCCCCGCACATCTATTCTGGCTTCTCCTGAAAAATCCGGCAGTTTTTCAGCCCGGGGAACTGTGTCTCCTGACGATTTATTTCTATATTGCAGAAAGAAAAGTTGTCATGAAACACCTGCAGAAAAATGTACTGGGGATCATCCCCGCCCGGTATGCATCCACCCGTTTTCCGGGAAAACCCCTGGCCATGATCCGGGGCAAGACCATGATCAGAAGGGTATATGAACAGGTAGCAGAAGTGCTCGACCGGCTGTGGGTAGCTACCGATGATGAACGGATTGCCGGAGAAGTGGAAAAATTCGGCGGTAGGGTATGCCTGACATCCACATCCCACCCGAGCGGCACTGACCGGTGCGCAGAGGCACTGGAACTGATTGAAAAACAAACCGGCGAACGTTTCGAAACCGTGGTAAATATCCAGGGGGATGAGCCTTTCATTCAGCCGGGCCAGATAAGGGAAATACTCGATTGTTTTATACAGGAGGGAACACAGATAGCCACCCTGGCCCGAAAAGCCGATAACATGGAAGAAATTTCCGACCGCAACCTGCCCAAGGTGGTGGTCAACCCCCGGCATCTGGCCATGTACTTCAGCCGTTCACCCATACCCTATGTATGCAACCAGTCACGCCAAAACTGGCCGAAAAAACATATGTTTCTCCTCCACGTGGGAATGTATGCTTTCGAAGCCAGCGTGCTCAGGGAGATCAGCAAACTCAGTCCCTCTCCCCTGGAACAGGCCGAATCGCTGGAACAGCTCCGCTGGCTGGAAAACGGATACACTATCCGGGTGGGACTCACCCGTTTCCTGAACCGGCCGGTGGACACCCCGGAAGACCTGGAAAGGTTGCTGGAAGAAGGTTTTTCCTGATAAACCGGTTCCCGTATCTAACCTTTTCTCTCCGCCAGGGCCTGCCGGTATACCTGAATAGCCCTTTCCCTTGCTTTCCGGTAATCGACCAGTGGCCCGGGATAGCTTTCTGTGCCGAACTCGGGGATCCATTTTTTTACATACTCATTCCCGGAGTCAAATTTCTTCTGTTGAAGAAACGGATTGAATATCCTGAACCAGGGGGCGGCATCGCAACCACTGCCGGCCGCCCATTGCCACCCGCCGTTATTCGACGAAAGCTCATAATCAAGCAAATGACCGGCAAACCAGGCTTCCCCCCACCTCCAGTCGATCAGCAAAAGTTTTGTAAGAAAACCGGCCGTGATCATTCTTACCCGGTTGTGCATAAAACCCGTGGCCAGGAGCTGGCGCATACCCGCATCCACCAGCGGATAACCGGTAGTCCCCCGGCACCAGGCATCAAATTCCCTTTCATCATTCCGCCAGGGGATCATATCGTATTCCGGACGGAAAGCATGATCCACCACCCCGGGAAAATGCCACAGGATCATCTGGTAGAATTCCCTCCAGATCAGTTCTTCCAGAAACTTCCCGTTCCAGGCCGCAGCCCGTTCCACCCATTGCCTAATGCTCACCGTACCGAACCTGAAATGGATGCTCAGGCGACTCGTGCCCTCCATGGCAGGATAATCCCTGTATAAATGATACTGCCTGATCAATGATTCACAGGGTTCACGGGAAGGAAAACCGAGGCTCACTGCCGTGAACCCCATTTCACGAAGGGAAGGCATCCCTGCCGGCCTATGGGAGGCAAGCCTTTTCAGGTACTTTTCGGAAGGATAATTTCCGGTTCCGGTTTCCGCCAAACGTTCCATCCATTTCCTCATATAAGGGGTATACACCACATAGGGCTTCCCATCCGTTTTCAGGATTTCTCCGGGTTCAAAAATCACCTGGTCTTTGAACGTCCTCACCTGAACTCCTTTCCCCTTCAGAAAAAAGCTGATCTTTTCATCCCGCTTCCGGGCATAGGGTTCGTAATCCCGGTTGAAAAAAAGGACCCCCACCCTGTATGAATCAGACAGTTTGCTGAACACATCCTCCGGTTCCCCGTAGTATACCAGCAGGGTTGAATGCATCTTTTCCAGTTCCCTTTTCAGATGCTCCACCTCCCGGTAAATGAATTCCACCCGGGCATCGCGGAAATTGTCGAGCCGTTTCAGTATATTCGTATCGAAAATGAAAAGGGGCAGGATATTCCCCGCCTCCTTCAGGGCACGGAACAACCCGTGATTATCGAACAGGCGAAGGTCTCGCCTGAACCAGAATATATTGATTACGGAAGGTTGTTCCATGGAGCGGTGAAAAAGAAAGAGGGAAAAGGAATGGACTGTAAGATAAACAATTTTGCAAAAAAAGGGTTATACAGGATATAATCATTTATCTGCATGGCTTTTTATTCGATAAGGGATCTGGAAAAACTTTCAGGGATCAAGGCCCATACCATCCGGATGTGGGAAAAACGGTACAGCATTGTAAAGCCCCGCCGAACCGGAACCAATATCCGCTACTACTGCGACGATGATCTGAAAAGGATCCTGAACGTTTCCATCCTGAACCGGCACGGACTGAAGATCTCACGTATTGCCGAAATGAACGATGACCAGATTTCCGAACAGGTGATGCATATTGCCCGTACCACAGGCAACCACGAAAGCCAGATTGAGCAACTCATCGTTTCCGTGATCGAATTCAACGATGATCGCTTCGAAAAAACCCTTTCCCGGGTGATCATGCAAATGGGTTTTGAAAAAACGGTGCTCAAAGTGATCTATCCCTTCTTCCTTCGCATCGGGATCCTATGGCAGGTGGGAACCGTCAGTCCGGCCCAGGAACATTTTGCCTCCAACCTGATCAGGCAAAAGCTTCTGGTAGCTATCGACAGCCAGGATTCACCCCGCAAACCGGGTGCCCGGCGTTTTCTCCTGTTCCTTCCCGAAGGAGAACTGCACGAAATGGGATTGCTGTTTTTCCACTATATTTTGAAAAAACACGGGCACCAGGTAATTTATCTGGGTCAGTCGGTACCCTTTTCCGACCTGCAAGAAGTGATCAGCATAAGGGATTTTTACGGACTGATCACCTCTTTCACCACTGCGTTGCCCGATTTCTCCATGAAAAATTATCTTGAAAAGATGTATGCCACCTTCCCCGGGAAAAAAATCTTTGTAACCGGCCTTTTTGCCCGGGAACACGAGAAAGAAATTCCCTCCTTCATTGAAAAATTCACCTGCCCGACCGATCTTATCTCCAGGATCGAGTCCATGGCCTCCGAACACTGACCTCCCCAACTCCTTCCGTTTGATATTCTTGTTGCCACAGAGCTGGATAGAAATTCTCCAGATGCGGACATTTCGGGTATCCCGTTTAATTTTTTAACTTTGAGTGGGGAACAACCTCATGCAGATAACCGAAACGAACCATACCCTGCATATTTTCAGGGAGGGTTCCTGCAACTCCTACCTGATCGTTTCCTCCGGTGAAGCCCTGCTGGTGGACCCGGGAAAAGTGCACAAGGTACAGTTCCTTGAAAAAAAACTTCCGGAAAAAGGGATCCGCCTGGAACAGATCAGGCACATCGTGCTGACCCATACACACTACGATCATGTGGCAGGATTGAAACGGCTTCTGGAAAAAACAGACGCCCGCGTATGGGTTCAACGGAAAGAGGCCGGTTTCCTGGAAAACGGGGAAACGCCTTTTCCCGGAGGTACCGGCCCGTTCTTCCGGATGATTTCCTGGTTTGGCACAAAATGCCTCTCACCCCTGTCGAAATACCCTCCGGTATCCCCCACCGACCGGGTGGATGATAAAACAACCCTTCAAACAGGAAAGATTCTGGTAACCCTGATTCCCACACCCGGACATTCACCGGGTTCCCTCACCATTCTGGCCGGCCGGTATGCCCTGGTTGGCGATACCTGTTTCCATATTTTCCCCGGAAAAAATTATCCGCCCTTTGCCGATGATCCCGCACAACTGATCAAAAGCTGGAAAAAACTGCTCAACCTTCCGGTAGAAACCTTCTATCCGGGTCACGGCAAGCCTTTTCCCCGGCAAATGCTCGAAACCAATTATGAAAAAAAACTAAACCGCTCTAACCATGTGTAACAAACTATCCCTTCCGACCACGAAACGCACCACCATGAGAACCCTTATCATGCTCCTGGGAACGGTGGCCGTGCTGAATGCCTGCCACCAGGAAACGGAGTACCGGATCATTGAAATTTCAGGTGTGGATGCGGCGTTCAACATATCACGTGCCCCCTATTTCGGGTCGTTTACCGGCCGGGACAGCCTCCTCCCGATGGCGGTTGCCCATAAAGACCTGTTGTTTGTAATGGACGAAACATTCGACCGGGTGGTATATTTCAGATACCACGGCGACATGGGCACACAGATCGAATTACGGTTCGATACCGTGAATACGGCAGCCTTTTACCTGAACGGGAAACTGCATTCCATCGATATGACCATGGAAGAAAAAGCCCTGGAACTCCTTTCAGACACCTCTCCCTCCGGACTGGAAGGAGTGGAATCGGTTTACCTGGATCTTCCCGTGGAGGAAGACGTTCTGGAACAGATGCGTTCGGTTTTCCCACCCCACCACAGGCTGAATATGATCCTGGAAGGAGCCGACAGCCTGAACCAGCTCGATCTGCTTTTCAGGCGTTTTCGCCCCCGGTGGGTATACATGGCCGACCTGGACCGGGATTACGGGTATATCGACTGGCTCACAGGATTGCAGGACCTGGAGCTGCTGGGAACCGGCATCTCCTCTTCCGAAAGCGAACCCTTTTTCACGGGGCTGTTCAAACTGGAAGAACTCATCCTCTCAGCCGATCAGGAAAAGCCTTTCCCCGACCTGTCCCTTAAAGCACTCAAACATCTCAGGTCGGTCAGCATACTGGATGCCGGGCCGGTAAACCTGGATTTCCTTAAAAATGCCCCCGGGCTGAGAAACCTGTACATCCTGAATGCCGATTCGGTGTACCATGCCGAAGCACTTGACGGTATGAAACAACTGGAAGGGCTGGGATTCACCGAATGTGAACTGCACCAGGACCTGCCTGTTCTGCCCGGGCTGAGGTGGATGGCTCTTCCGGAAAATATGACTCAGGAAGCTTTCAGCGACTGGTGTAACAACCATCCGGAGGTCAGGGTCCTCGAAGCCAACAGAGACACGCTGATCAACGATCTGACGCCCCTTTACAGATTGCCCCGGCTGAGAGGCCTTCTTCTCGGGCTTCCGGAGGCAGACCTGTCTGCCCTGGAAAAAATGGAAAACCTGGAAATGCTGGTCATAGAACAAAATATCTACGATCAATCGCCTGATCAGATCGACCGGCTGAAAGAAGCCCTGCCCGGTGCGCGCATAGTTCCCGGCGGTGGGTTCTGCCTGGGTTCGGGCTGGATCCTTCTGCTGCTGCCGCTGGCTGGAACAGGCTGGATACTGTCTGCCTGGATGAGAAAGAAAAAGAAGTCACGGGCAGAATGAATAATCCCT
Source organism: Bacteroidota bacterium (assembly GCA_011049175.1). Classification (GTDB taxonomy): domain Bacteria; phylum Bacteroidota; class Bacteroidia; order Bacteroidales; family VadinHA17; genus HyVt-105. Next base: position 80,571 of record DSCJ01000024.1, read on the forward strand.
TCCGGGGGAACCGGCTTCTGCCGGCCGCAGTGGCTGTCATCAGTATGACAGTCTTTGCCGCCTTCCCGGCAGGCCACCCTTTTTCCTGGTCGGCCCTGGGCCTGGCGGGAGTAATCATGGCCACCGTGCTGTTTTCCGACCCTCACCCCTCACGGCTGACCGGATTTTCCGGAGAAAAAAATCATTCGGTACCATGGCTGGTGGCCGGGATCCTTGCCGGTGCATCCCTGGGATTCCTTGACCGGGCCCTCTCACCGGTTTCACTGATGCCCTGCACACTGCTGCTGCCCGGTCTTCTGACCCCCCTGATCGGGATGACCGAAGAAGCGATATACCGGGGATTTGTTCAGGGAGTACTGCAAAAATACAGCCGGGTATGGGCCGTGATCCTGGCCTCGGCAGGACATACCCTCTACAAATCGGTATTGCTGGCATCGGCCCTTCCCCGGGGCGATCCCGATCTGGTATTGCTTACCGTGCTGACATTCACTACCGGATGTCTGTTCGGTGCATTCCGTATCCTTTCCGGACGGATCTACGCCCCCCTGGCGGCACACGGCCTGTTCGACCTGCTGGTTTACGGCGACCATGCCACCATGCCGGCCTGGGTGTGGTACTGAGAATGCATGTAAACCAGGTAAAATACATCCCGGTACAAAAATACGCCGGTTTTCCGCCCGATAAATCGTATTTTTGGCAGATCAGAAAAGAAAAAAACGGTAACCCGAATGAAACAAAAAAACCAGCCCCCCTTCGCTTGCCTTTTTCTGTGTTGCCTGTCTGCCCTCTGCTGCCATCCGGTTTCGGCGCAGGAAGAGGCTCCCCCTGTCACACCGGAACCTCTTCTGGAGGTCAAGGGACAGTGGTTTCTCGGATTTCAGCATCTTGTAAAAGAAAACCACACTGAAAGCGAATTTACCCTGAAACGGGGATATGTCACTTTCCAGAAAAAGCTCAGTTCCCTGTTCACCGTGCGGTTCACACAGGACATTACCCTCGACACGGAAGGATCGGATGAAGGGAATGTTGAAATGAGGCTGAAATACCTGTACCTGGATATTCATCCCGAAGACCTGTTTCTCGGGTCCACCTGGCACGTGGAAGCCGGCATGGTACACAGGCCGTGGCTTTCTTTCGAGGAAGGTATTTACGCGTACCGTGTGCAGGGCACGCTTCCGGTTGAAAGGCACCGGATCATGAATTCGGCCGATTTCGGGGCTACCTTTTCCGCCCTGCTGGGAGGCCCTATCCATCAACAGTACCGGGAGGATGTCAGCTCCAGCTATCCCGGGAAATACGGAAGCCTGGCCCTGGGAATATACAACGGGGGAGGATACCACGACCTGGAAAACAATGCCGCAAAGAATTTCGAAGGCCGCCTCACCCTGCGCCCCTTCCCCGGCCGTATACCCGGCCTGCAGCTCAGCTATCATGTAGCCACCGGTAAGGGGAATATTGCCGAAGAGCCCGGCTTTTTCATGCAGCAGGGATACCTGTCTTTTGAATCGCCCCGGTTCATTACAGCCGTACAGTATTTCAAAGGTACCAGCAACTCGTACGGCTCTTTCATTGATGCGGAATACCGGCCGTTCGGTATGAGCGGGTTTTCTGTTTTCGGTGAAGGATACCTTTACGGGAAAAGTCTTTCCCTGATTTCGCGGTACGACCATTTTGAACTGGAAACGGCCGGAAACCTGCGCAGGCAGATATTCCTCACCGGCCTCAGCTACCATTTCCTGGGACGGCAGAAGGTACTGGTAGATATTGAATGGATAAAGGAAAACGGCGAACTCAGCCGGATGATCGAGCTGATGCTGGAATTGAGATTTTAAAATACTATCTACGTCCTCATATTCACAAGTATATCGAATACAACATAAATTATGTCGGAAAAGGTGCTTTCTAAATAGTCAGGAATCATTTAACCACAAAGGACCCGAAGGGAATCACAAAGGACACAATAAACAGGTATTCAGCAATATATACTCATTATCTTTCATTCGCTAAAGGACGGCGAACGAAACCGGCCTGTGGGGCTGGCGGAAGGAATATCCAGTTTCTGCAAACAGGCAAATGCTACGTGGCCCGATAAATTGGCCGGTTCTTCTCTTCTACAAACAGGCAGCTCCTGCGGAGCTATATTCCAGGATTTCCAATTATTTCTTCAAAAAGAATGGCCTCTGAGGGTTTTTTGCCCTCAAATAAGCATGTCGCTCCGTTTCGAGAACGGAGCGATAAAATGGCCGGTGGGATGTAACTATCAAAAAGTAAGTGGCAATAGCAAATTTTTATTTCACCTGACAGGTGATGGCTTTCTATCTGTAATTGATTGAATAACTGTATTATACTAAATCCTTTAATAATGACTTGCGAATTTGAGAAGCAACTATCTACGTAGACAACTGGCTATGTACTAATATATGGTGTGCACATTTTTAATTTTTTCAATTCAGCAAGTGCATTTACAACACTTAATGACAGCCAGAACCATAATTTAACCTTCTCGCTTTCTTTGATTTGATC
>DSCJ01000025.1 GCA_011049175.1 Bacteroidota bacterium
AGTTTTTCCATAAAAGCATCAGCAGCCAAAGGGTTTTTTGCATGCTTTTTTGCCCCCAAAAAAGCATGTCGCTCCGTTTCGGGAACGGAGCGAAACACCGGCCGGCGGGATGAATATATCAAAAATAAAAGTTGCAAGAACGGATTTATGTTTCATCTGACAAGTGATGGCTATCTTTCTGTCATTGATTGAACCACTGTATTATGTGAAATCCTTTATTAAAGAATTGCGAAATTGTGGATGCAGATAGCTACGTAGTTATCTACGTTGTTAACTACGTAGATATATTTATATGTTAATTTTCTATTTTTTCAATAGAAAAATCAGGAATTCCAGGAAACGGAATGCAAAAAACAGCAAATGGCCAGTTGACCAGCCATGGGAACGGACAAGCGCAGCGTGTATTGAGCATAACCCAATTCATTGAAACACTTTCATTATATTCGCATAGAAAATCATTCCGCATGAACGAAAAAGAAGCCCTGGAACGGATAATGCAGTTGCGCAGGGAACTGGACGAGCACAATTACCTGTATTATGTGAAAAACGAGCCGGTCATCTCCGATTACCAGTACGACCGGCTGATGAAAGAGCTGGAGGAGCTGGAGGAAGAATTTCCGCAATACGCCGATCCCGATTCCCCAACCCGCCGGGTAGGCGACGACAGAAACCAGGAATTCAGGCAGGTAAAGCACAACTATCCCATGCTTTCGCTGGCCAATACGTACAGCAGGGAAGAAGTAACCGCTTTCGACCGGCGCGTGCGCAAAAGCCTTTACGGAAAGGTAGAATATGTGTGTGAACTGAAATACGATGGCACAGCCATTGGTCTGCGCTATGAAAACGGCCGGCTGGTACTGGCCGTTACGCGGGGCGACGGGGAACAGGGCGACGATGTAACCGCCAATGTACGGACCATACGCAGTATCCCTCTGAAACTGAAAGGGAAAGGATATCCGGAAAAGTTCGAGATCAGGGGAGAAGTGTACATGCCCCGTGACGGGTTCAACCGGCTGAACCAGGAAAGGCTGGAAGCGGGCGAACAACCTTTTGCCAACCCCCGCAATGCCGCTGCCGGTACCCTCAAGCTGCAGAATTCCTCGCTGGTTGCCCGCCGGCCTCTCGATTGTTTTCTTTACTACCTGCTGGGTGAGAACCTTCCACACGATACCCATTTTGAGAATCTGGAAGCGGCCCGGGAGTGGGGTTTCAGGATACCTCCCCACATACGCCTGTGTTCCGGAACCCGTGAAATATTTTCCTTTATTGACGAGTGGGAGGAGAAACGACATGAACTTCCCTACGACACCGACGGGGTCGTGGTCAAGATCAATTCCCTGGCACAGCAGAGGTCCCTTGGGTTCACCGCAAAAACCCCGCGATGGGCCATTGCCTATAAATACCGGGCCGAGCAGGCCATCACCCGCCTGGTGTCGGTCGACTATCAGGTAGGCCGCACGGGAGCTGTCACCCCGGTTGCCAACCTGGAGCCCGTAAAGCTGGGAGGAACCACGGTCAAAAGGGCCAGCCTGCACAATGCCGATCAGATCGAGCTGCTTGACATCAGGCTGAGCGATATGGTGATGGTAGAAAAAGGAGGCGAGATCATTCCCAAGATTACGGGAGTGGATCCCAGCCAGCGCGCCCCTGACAGCAAACCCCTGTCATTCCCGACCCATTGCCCGGAATGCGGAACAAAACTGGTCAGGCCCGAAGGGGAAGCCCGGCATTACTGTCCGAATGAAACGGGTTGCCCGCCGCAGATCACGGGGAAGATCATTCATTTCATCAGCCGGCGGGCCATGGATATTGAGAGCCTGGGAGAGGAAACCGTGGAGCTGCTTTACCGGAACAAACTGATTTCCAATGTTGCCGACCTGTACAAGCTGAGAAAGGAACAACTGGTCCCCCTTGAAAGGCTGGGAGAAAAATCGGCTGCCAATATTCTGGAAAACATCGAACGTTCGAAAAACACCCCTTTCGAACGCAGCCTGTATGCCCTGGGAATACGTTACGTGGGTGAAACCGTGGCAAAAAAGCTGGCGCGCCATTTCGGCGATATTGACAGGCTGGCCGGCGCCAGCCGGGAAGAACTGATGGGGATCGACGAGATCGGGGAACGGATCGCGGGGAGCATCCTGGATTTCTTCGGCCAGTCAGCCAACAGGGAACTGATCAGCAGGCTGAAGGAAGCGGGGGTAAACTTCCGCCTCCATGAAGAAGAAAAACAGGGAAAGTCGAACGTTCTTGAAGGAAAAACCTTTGTCATTACAGGCACTTTCAGAAACCATTCGCGGGAGGAGATCAAAGAACTGATAGAGCAGCACGGAGGAAAAAATACCGGTTCGGTAAGCGGGAACACCGATTTCCTGGTGGCCGGCGAAAATATGGGCCCTGCCAAAAAGGAAAAGGCAGAAAAGCTGGGAGTGAAAATGATCAGCGAAGACGAATTCATGGATATGATCGGCAAAAAATGAAACAGGAAAAAGAAGAATATTCGATCGCGGAGACCCCGCTGATTTTTCGTATAATTGCATTGTGAAAATGTTCGCCGGATTGAAAAACGAGATCGCTCACTGGACCCTTCGGAAAAACCTTCGCCACCTCAGAAGAACCAGAAAGGTCCATAATCTGGATACAGCCAGTTCGGCAGGTATTTTGTTCGACGCGAGCAATACAAAACATTTCGATTCGGTTCAGGCATTTTACAAGGACCTGGGAAAGCACCTGAGTGAGATCAGGGTATTGGGGTATTTCCACGGAAAAGAGCTGCCCGACCCGTATCTTTTCAAAAAGGATTATACCTTTTTTCAGAAAAAAGACCTCAACTGGTACAGGAAACCCGTCAAGCCTGAGGTGGAGACCTTTATCAAGCGACCCTTTGATATTCTGATCGACCTCAGCATGTCGGACGATTACCTGTTCCAGTATATTGTGGCCATGTCGGCAGCCCGGATGAAAGTAGGCCATTACCCTAAGGGCAGGTATTACTACGATCTGATGATTCAGGTGGAAAAGAACCCCAGCATTGATTACCTGATCGAGCAGGTGATGCATTACCTGGGCACAATCAACAAACCGCATTTTACCGTTTATTAATTAAAAACAATTTCTTATGGCAGTCAGTCAGTTTACCGGTACCGGAGTAGCTATTGTCACTCCTTTCAGAAATGACGAAAGCGTTGATTTTCCTTCACTGGAAAAACTGATCGGCCACCTTCTCGCGGGGGGGGTGGATTACCTGGTGGTGATGGGGACCACCGGCGAATCGGTGACCCTGAACCGGGATGAACGGCATGCAGTGCTGGAATTCGTGAAAGAGGCAGCGGGAGGAAAAATCCCCGTGGTGGTGGGAATTGGAGGCAACAACACACAGGCTGTGGTTAGCCAGATCAGGGATACCGACCTGAAAGGCGTGGCGGGCATTCTTTCCGTGGCGCCTTATTACAACAAACCCGGGCAAAAGGGTTTGTACCAGCATTTCAAAACCATTGCCTCCGCTTCACCGGTTCCCGTGATACTTTACAATGTACCGGGGCGTACCTGTTCGAACATTGCTGCCGACACCGTGGTGCAACTGGCTTCCGACATAAAGAATATTGTCGCAGTGAAAGAGGCTTCAGGGAATTTTTCCCAGATCATGGAGATCATACGGAAAGCGCCCCCCGGTTTTCTGGTCATATCGGGTGATGACGGCATTACCCTGCCCATGATCGCCCTGGGAGGCGCCGGGGTGATTTCCGTACTGGCAAATGTTTTACCGGCCGAATGGTCGGAGATGGTCAGGATGGCCCTTCAGGGGAACCTGAAAAAGGCCCGGGAGATCCATTACAGGTTGCTACCCCTGATCGACCTGCTGTTTGCCGAAGGAAATCCGGCAGGAATCAAGGCGGCTCTGGCAAGCCAGGGAATCATATCAAACCACCTGAGGCTACCGCTTACACCGGTCAGCCGGTCGTTATACCAGACTATTGCCAGGGAACTGGAAACGAAAAAATCATAATACTTTTCACATACCTGATTGTTCTTTTATCTGATTTTAATCCGATATGAATCCGAAAAAATATCTGCTCGAGGCATTGCAAAATCACCGGCGGGTTCTTACGAATCTTTCCCGCAGAGATATGATAGAGATGGTCATTAAAAACCGCGAAGCCCTGGTATCGGCAGGCGGAGCCCTGGCCACATGGACCCCTCCGGAATCGACCGGAAGGAGTCCGAAAGACACCGTTATAGTAAAAAGACCGGAAAGCGAAGAGCATATCGACTGGACATCGCCCAACAATATACCCATCACGGAAGAAACCTTCGATATGATCTTCAACGAGGCTCTTGAAAAACTGGCCGGAGTGGAAGAAGTATATGAAACCGACAGGGTGATCGGAGCCGATGCCACCTATGCACTTCCCGTCAAGCTGGTTACAAACCATGCCCTGACCAGCCTGTTTGCCGACAATATGTTCAGGCCGGTACCGGAAAACATCGGACGCAGTGTGTTTTCAGGAAAGGACTTCTTCCTTCTCTCCCTGCCCTATCATAAGCTGGACGCGGAGAAATACCGGGGTCGGCTCCGCGATCTGCCCGATGGCAGGGTATCCGACCTGGTGGTGGCCATGGATATGGACCGGCGGGTGGGCGTGATTGTAGGTTCGGCTTACCTGGGTAGTGTGAAAAAAATGATGTTTACCGTGATGAATTACTACCTGCCGCTGGAAGGGATTTTACCTCTTCACTGCAGTGCCAACGAAGGCATTGACGGAAAAACCGCCCTGCTGCTCGGTCTCTCGGGTACCGGCAAAACCACCCTCTCGGCCGATCCTTCCCGGGCCCTGCTGGGCGACGATGAGCATGGTTGGTCGGAAACCGGCATTGCCAATTTCGAAAACGGATGTTACGCCAAAATGATCGACATCGATCCGGAGAAGGAACCCGATATTTACGATGCCGTGATGCATCCCGATGATGTATACCGGCATGGCGCCATTGTGGAAAATGCCATGATCTATCCCAATGGCCGGTTCGATTTTCACGACGACCGGATCACTCCAAACTCCAGAGCTTCCTATCCTCTTACTTACCTGAAAAACATCAAGGAATCATCGGTTGCCGGTCATCCATCCACCATACTGTTCCTCACCGCCGACGCTTACGGGGTGCTGCCCCCCGTTTCACGGCTGAACAAAGATCAGGCTATGCTGTGGTTCCTGATGGGATACACCAGCAAGCTGGCAGGTACCGAAACAGGGGTTACCGAACCACAGGCCACTTTTTCCCGTTTCTTCGGTCAACCTTTCATGCCGGCAAAACCTGCCGTATATGCGGCCATGCTGGGTGAAAAAATGGAGAAACACAAAACCCGGGTATATCTCATCAACACCGGATGGAGCGGAGGAGCATACGGAACAGGCAAAAGGATCGACATTACACTGACACGCAAAATGGTAAATGCCGCACTGAACGGGGAACTCGAAGGAGCGGAATACATCACCGACGAACGCTTCCACGTGGATATTCCACGAACCTGCAAGGGCGTGCCGGCAGAGATGCTGGTACCCGAAAATACCTGGTCGGACAAACAGGCATATACCGACACGGCCGACAAACTGGCCCGGCAGTTCAGCGATCATTTCGACAGGGCATACGGAAACCAGGACATCAGCGAAAGCATTGTGTGCCAGTGTCCGGGTAAATAACCTGCCCCAGAATACCCGGTTCATGTTTTTTTTCTTTTCCGGCAAACAGTTCCCGGAAAGGCCCAACCATTTGCCTTGTAAAGGATTTTTGCAGTACTTTGTATTCTTTGAATTCTTTTGAGAAACAGTTATGGACTGGATCTGGTATATACTGGTGCTGACGGGGGCATATCTTCTGGGCTCCATTCCCACCGCCGTGTGGGTAGGGCGGTTATTTTACGGGCTGGACATCAGGGATCACGGCAGTAAAAATGCAGGTGCCACCAATACTGTTCGCGTACTGGGCTTTAAGGCAGGAATACCTGTATTGATAGTGGATGTTCTGAAGGGATTTCTGGCCGTGAAGATGATCACACTGCTTCCCGGGGCACCCGCCACACCGGAAGGTTATGTAAGGCTTCAGCTTCTTCTGGGAATCCTGGCGGTAGTGGGGCATATATTCCCGGTTTTTGCAGGTTTCCGGGGTGGCAAAGGGGTGGCGACCATGACAGGCATCCTGATTGCCCTTCACCCGCTCATCACGCTCATCTGTGCGGGGGTATTCTTTTTAACCCTCTTCATCAGCAAATACGTTTCACTCAGTTCCCTTCTGGCCGGTATCTCCTACCCTGTTCTGGTCATATTCGTATTCCCTACCCCGTTTCTATCCATGGTCATCTTCTCCATCCTGATTGCCGGGGTCCTTATCATTACACACCAGAAAAACATCGGAAGGCTGATCAGGAATGAAGAATCGAAGGCCGATTTTCTGATGCCACGAAATAAACGGTAGCCGGCTTATGAAAGATCATCCGGAAGAGGTCATCCTTCCGGCCGGAACAGGTGGACATCATGCTGCGGAAAGGGTATCCGGATGTCATTCTCCCGGAAAGCCTCGTTAATGGCAAACCTCAGGTCGCTTTTAATGTTCTCCACTTCAAAAGACCGCCGTGTCCAGAAATACAGCTGAAAGTCGAGGCTGGAATCGCCGAAGTTATTGAAACGGACAAAAGGCGCGATCCGGTCGGTTATATCGGGATTTCCCCGGGCACATTCCAGCAATACCCGCTCCACTTTTCGCACATCAGAGCCATAAGCCACTCCCACATTCACATGGAACCGGGTAAGCTCGTCCATGCTGCTCCAGTTGATTACAAATCCCTCAATGAATTCCGAATTGGGAATGATCATGGTAATGTTGTCGCGCGTGAGCATGCGGGTGGTACGCAGCCCGATGGATTGCACCCGTCCAACCAGATTATTGAGCTCCACTACATTGCCTACTTCGATACTTCGGTCGAACAGCAGAAAAAATCCGGAAATAATGTCCTTAAAAATCTGTTGCAATCCAAGTCCCACTCCCACCAGCAGGGCTGCCGAGCCGGCAAGGAGTAGGGTAAGCTTCACACCGATACTTTCCAGGGCCAGACCGATAGCCAGCACCCACACCAGGTACTTCACCAGATTGATCACGGCATGTGATGTGCCCATATCCACCCGCTGGCTCTTTACCTGGCGGTTCATCAGCTTCCGGAACAGATAAACGATGAGCCAGGCTGCAAAAAAAATGATGATCACTACCAGAATGGAATACGGTGTGATCCGGATGTTTTCCGAATTGACCAGCCTGATGTTGAAAAAATCCTGCAGGGTTTCCATGTGATCAGGTAGAAGTGGGTGTATGGTTCTTATTCACTGCAAGGTCTGCTTCCAGGCGTCGTCGCAGTTCCGGAATTTCCAGGGCGGTAAAGATTTCCCCGTCAACAGCATATCCGATGTGCCCCGTTTCTTCCGATATCAAAATGACCAGGGAATCGTTTTTTTCCGACATACCCAGAGCAGCCCGGTGTCGCATTCCGAAGTGGGCCGGCAGGTAAATGTTTTCGGTAGTAGGAAGAATACACCGCGCGGCCACGATTTCATCCTTCACCACAATCGCAGCCCCGTCGTGCAGGGGATTGTTCTTAAAGAATACCGACTCGAGCAGGCGGGCCGACACGTCGGCATGGATTTTCACCCCGGTTTCAATGATCTGGGTCAGTTCCGAATGGCGGGCAATCACAATCAATGCTCCGGTTTTCGTTTTCGACATGTTCTCCACGGCTTCCAGAATGGGATTCAGAGGAACCGGTTGGTCTTCATCACCGCTGAATGAAAAGAACCATTCGGGGAAGAGGCCGTGGCGTGAACGGTAGCGTGTACCCAGGATCAGCAGGAAACGCCGGATCTCCTGCTGGAACACAATGATCAGGGCAATCACACCCACCGCCATGAACTGCCCCAGGATGGTGCTGACCAGTTCCATATTCAGTGCTTTCACCACAAGCCATACCAGGTATACCAGAAATATCCCTGCCAGGATGTTCATGGCCACGGTTCCCTTGATCAGCCTGTACATCTGGTAAAGCAGAAACGACACCAGTAAAATATCGATGAGGTCGAGTATCCGGAACGTGATAAATACGGTCAGAGCCGGGATCATACCATAGATTTTTCAATGAGCTATCCGGTTACAAAGCTAATTTTTTTTCCCAAACGGGATTCCCACAGAACCCTTTCACCCCTGTTTTACTCTTTCCACAATGGCCAGGGTTTCTCTTGCCTCCCTCACATCATGCACCCGCAGAATATCTGCCCCTTTCCACAAGGCCAGGGTGTGTAGCACGGTACTTCCGTTCAGAGCTTCCTCAGGGGACGCATTCAACAGCTTATATACCATCGATTTACGCGACACACCCACCAGCAATGGCAGCTCGAAAACAGCCAGTTCATCCAGGCGGTTCATCAGGGTGTAATTATGATCAAGGGTTTTGGAAAATCCGAATCCCGGATCGAGGATAATATCGTTCACCCCCATTTCCCTTAGTTTCCTGATCCGGGAGGAAAACCAGGCAGTGATCTCTCCCATCAGGTCGTTGTACACCGCTTGCTGCTGCATGTTTTCAGGGCTTCCCTTCATATGCATCATCACATAAGGGAGATTTTCCTCGGCAACCACTTTCCACATACCGGGATCGAGATGGCCGCCCGAAATATCGTTAATCATCTGCACACCGAAATTTCTTACGGCATCCCTGGCCACACCCGAGCGAAAAGTATCGACCGACAGAACACAATCGGGATATTTTTTCCTGATGATCTCCAGCACGGGAAACAGGCGGCTGCATTCTTCCTTTTCGCTCACGGGAACGGCCCCGGGCCTGGACGAAAGAGCGCCTGCATCGATGATATCGGCCCCTTCGGCCAGCATGGCTTCCGTTCTTGCCAGCGCTGCTTCCGGCGAAGGGGAACGGCTTCCGGCATAAAAAGAATCGGGTGTAAGGTTCAGTACGCCCATCACCAGCGGACGGTCAAGCCTGACGAGCCGCCCTCCCAGGTTCAGGGTCCTTTTTCTGGAAAAAAATGTATCTTTACCCTTCATGTTTCCGGAACAATACCCGGTATAAAAGTAATGAAAATTCGGCAGGCAATCAGCCTGCCTTCGGGATCAAAATAAAATGGATACAACCCGATGAGCTTTGTTGTTATGGAGGGTCTAGACGGTTCAGGCAAGAGCACTCAGATCCACAAGATGCTGGAATATTTTGAGCAACGGAAGATTGAACACCAGTACCTGCATTTTCCCAGAACCAGTGCACCTGTATATGGGGAACTGATAGCCCGGTTTCTGCGGGGGGAATTCGGCCCCCTTAACAGCGTGCATCCTTACCTGGTAGCCCTTCTGTATGCAGGCGACCGCATGGATGCCGCAGCAATGATCAATCACTGGCTGAAAGAAAAAAAGCTGGTGCTGGTCGACCGGTATGTTTATTCCAACATTGCCTTTCAATGTGCCAAACTGAGCGATCCAGAAGAAAGAAAGGTGCTGGCTGCCTGGATCCGGAATCTGGAATATTCTCACTATGGCATACCTGTTCCCGATCTCAGCATTTTTCTGGATGTCCCCTTCGGGTTTACCCGCGCCCAGCTGGAAAAAGGAAGGAACGGTTCTGACCGGGGGTATCTGAACGGCGGAGAAGATATCCATGAAGCCGACCTGGAATTCCAGAAAAAGGTTCGTGAAGTATACCTGCAGGAAGTACATGCCGATCCGCTTTTTATTCGTATAGACTGCAGCAAAAGCGGAAAAGAAATACTGAAGCCGGAAGAAATTTTCCGGAAAATCCTTGCCCTTCTCAAAGAAAAAAACATTATCGGATGAACCGTACAACCGGATTCAATGAACAAACCAAAAAAATGAGTAAGGACTTATGAGAGGACGAAAATTGCTGATGCTGAAGAACCTTATGATCACGCTGAGCCGCTGGATTACCGGATTCGTTTTTATCTTCTCCGGTTTTGTAAAAGGGGTTGACCCCATGGGCTCAGCCATTAAATTCACCGATTATTTTACTGCTTTCAGGCTTGATTTCATGATCCCACTGGCCGAGGAACTGGCCCTGCTGCTAATCCTGGCTGAATATATGGTGGGGGCTGCCCTGCTTCTGGGTTTTCGTATCAGGGAAGCCTCGTGGGGCGCCCTGATTTTTATGATCTTTTTTCTGCCGCTTACCCTGTATCTGGCCATATTCAACCCGGTAAGTGATTGCGGCTGTTTTGGTGACGCCCTGGTACTGACCAACTGGGAAACTTTCTATAAAAACTGCATTATCAGTATTCCAGTGGTAATGGCTTTTCTAACCCGGAAGGAAAAACCCCTTTCTATCCCCCTCTGGAAAGAAGCCCTGTTGCTGGCAGCCTCCCTGGCACTGATACTTTATGTATCCCTTTACGGACTCACCCACATGCCCCTGATCGATTTCAGGCCTTACCACATCGGTTCGAATATTCCTGAAAAGATGAAGATCCCGGAAGGAGCCCCCACGGATGAATACGAAACCATACTGGTTTATGAAAAGGACGGGAAGCAGCAGGAATTCACCCTGGACAACTATCCGTGGCAGGATACCACCTGGACCTGGGTGGAAACCCGGTCTGTCCTGGTAAGCGAAGGATACAAACCACCCATTGACGATTTTATGGTAACCGACCGGAACGGAAATGATGTGACCCGGGACATCCTGTCCGATCCGGGTTTCGTTTTTCTGCTGATCAGTTATGATCTGGAAAAGGCCCGGGAAAGCAGTTTGATACGGGCCGACTCGCTGTCATGGCACGCCTCGGCCGGAGGAATGCGGTTTTATGGACTGACCGCCTCTCCGGAAATGGTTATTGAATCGAAACAGGAAAAGCTGGGACTGTCGTACCCATTCCTGCTGGCCGATGAAACCCTGCTGAAAACCATTGTCCGCTCAAACCCCTGCCTGATCCTGCTGAAAGAAGGAACTGTGGTGAACAAATGGAGTGCACGTGACGTTCCTTCCAGAGCCCCGGGTTCCGTACTGCTTCTGGCAGAAAGCCTTAACACCCTCAGAAAATCGGGCGACCGCTGGTGGGCATTCAGTGTGTTCGCGGGCTTGCTTTTGTTCTCAATTTTTATTAAGATACTTCCTGATAAAATGACCGGGTCTTGATCACATTTCTTCTGAAACGGATTGTGTACAGCCTGCTCATCCTGTGGGGAGTAGCTACACTTATCTTCCTGTTGTTCAATGTACTTCCCGGTGACCCGGCCCGCATGCTGCTGGGTCAGCGCGCCGATGAAAAATCACTGGAAGCCATCCGCAGGGACCTGGGCCTGGATCGCCCGGTGGGCATGCAGTACCTTAAATACCTGAACGACCTGTCTCCCCTCTCCCTGCACAACATCAATGTCCCGGAACATTACTTCTATCTCGACACGGACCTGTATGCTCCGTTTGTATCGCTGGCCAGAACGGGGGAAAATACCCGCCTGGTGCTGAAGCGTCCCTATCTGAGGCGTTCCTACCAGTCGGGAAGGAACGTTTCGGCCATTATCGGGGAAACCATCCCCAACACATTCATTCTGGCCACGGCAGCCATTGTTTTTGCGACCATCACCGGCCTGATCATGGGGCTCGCGGCAGCCCTCAGAAAAGGAACCTGGCTGGATCATGCAGCCCTGTTTTTCTCGGCCATCGGCATGTCGCTGCCCTCCTTTTTTGCAGCCATTCTGATCGGATGGATATTCGCCTACCTGCTGGGCGATATCACCGGACTCAACCTCACCGGCAACCTTTACGAAATAGATGATTTCGGAGAAGGAAGGCACCTGATGCTGAAAAACCTGATCCTGCCGGCCTTTACCCTGGGGATCAGACCCCTGGCTGTGATTACCCAGCTTTCAAGGAATTCACTGCTGGAAGTGCTCTCACAGGATTATATCCGCACGGCGCGGGCCAAAGGCCTGCATAGTGCCAGGATTATCAGGAAGCATGCACTCAGAAATTCATTGAATCCCGTTGTTACGGCGGTTTCGGGATGGTTTGCCTCCATGCTGGCCGGAGTGATCTTCGTGGAATATATTTTCGGATGGAAAGGACTTGGATACATCATGGTGGAAGCCCTGAACCAGTATGATCTGCCTCTGGTACTGGGCTGTGTGCTGACCATATCCATTGTATTCATTGTGATCAATCTGCTGGTGGATATGGTATATTCGTGGCTCGATCCAAGGATCAGGATCGGCGGAGACTAACGGAAATTGTTATCATTCAATTGTTTAATCAAATAAAAACCAGAAAAGATGAGACAAAGAATTGTAGCCGGAAACTGGAAAATGAACACCACACTGGAGGAAGGCCTCCAGCTGGCAGGTGATGTAGCAAAAGATTATATCAAGAACCGGCCTGGCGACATCGAATTGATTATGGCCCCGCCTTTTACCCATATATCGGAACTGGTCAAGGCCACAGCCGGTTCGGGAGTAAAATATGCTGCCCAGAACTGTGCTTCCGAAAAAGAAGGCGCCTATACGGGAGAGGTATCCGTGGCCATGATCCGGACAACCGGAGCCACCTATGTCATTATCGGACATTCCGAACGAAGAACACTGTTCGGTGAAAAAGACGAGACCCTTTTCAAAAAGGTACGGCTGGCCCTGGAGGAAAGCCTGGTTCCCATTTTCTGCTGCGGTGAGTTGCTGGAAGAAAGGGAAGCCGGCAATCATTTTGAGGTGGTAAAGAAACAGCTCGACAATACCCTGTTCAGGCTGGACGAGGTCGATTTCCGGAAGGTGATCATTGCCTATGAACCGGTATGGGCCATTGGAACCGGAAAGACCGCCACACCTGAACAGGCCCAGGAAATGCAGGCTGCCATCAGGAAAATGATAGCAGAAAGGTATGACGAAGAAACGGCAAACGACATCCCCATCCTTTACGGGGGAAGCTGCAAGGCATCAAATGCAGCCGAGATCTTTGCCCAGCCCGATGTGGACGGCGGACTGATCGGCGGGGCCTCTCTGATGGCCGATGAATTTATGAGCATTGCCCGTTCCTTCTGAAAAGGATCAGGTTGGAATACATTGAACTCCTATGCAGGCCCGGTCAGGATCGCCCGGAAATCAGGGAAATCCTCACCGCATACCTGGCCGGGGCCGGTTTTCAGGGTTTTGAAGAACTGGAAACCGAGGTCAGGTGTTATATTCCAGAAAACGCCTTTCAGCCCGAAAAGATATCGCAGATCATGCACCACCTGGTCGGCCTGATAGGACCGGTACAATGGAAAATATCCACCCTGGCAGAGAAAAACTGGAACGAAGAATGGGAAAAGAATTTTCCCCCGGTGGTGATTGAAGAAACCTGCCTGATCAGGGCACCTTTCCATAAAATACGGAAGAAATATCCTGTGGAGATCCTGCTCACCCCGAAAATGTCGTTCGGTACAGGCCATCATCCCAGTACAGCACTCATGGTCGCCGGAATGCTGAAGATGAACCTGTCGGGGAAAAAAGTAGTGGACATGGGATGCGGCACAGGAATCCTGTCTATCCTGGCTGAAAAACGCGGGGCCAAAGAAGTGCTTGCTGTGGATAACAACAAATGGGCCGTGGAGAACGCCCTCGAGAACATGGGCATCAACCGGTGCAGCCGCACGGAACTGGTTAGTGGAGATGCCTCTCTGCTTGAAGAAAGAGGTGCATTCGACCTGGTGCTGGCCAATATCAACCTGAATGTCATCCGGGAGGATATTCCCCGGTATTTCCGGGCCACCCGTCCGGGCGGACAGCTGCTGACCAGCGGTTTTATTACCGGCAACAGCGAGGAAGTAAGGCAAGCAGCCCTACAGGCAGGATACCTGGAGGCCGGCGGGGATGAAAAGGCCGGATGGGCGGCACTTTTGTTCACCCGGCCTGAAAGTGTTTTGCATACTTAACAACAGTTGTTATTTTTATTGCAGCAAGTTTCCCTTTATGAGATCCAGGTGTCTCTTCCTTTTGCTTTTTCTGTCCGGGTTGATGTCCCGTGAATTACCGGGTCAGGTACTCAGGGAATTTTCCCCCGATTCACTGGAATTCCCGGGGCAATTCCACGAATACATGGAAAGGTACCTGAGTGAGGACGAAATGACTGATGTGGAGGATTTCATTACCTTTTACCGTTCATCCGACAGGGATGTGGCCTGGCGCCGGAATATTCACCAAATATTCAATGCCCTGCTGGAAAAACGAGGACGGCCGAAGCCTCATTTTCATACCCTCCTGCGGATTATGTCTGAATTCAGGCAGGGAACTACCGGTGAACACAACAGGCTGGCATGGGAGGCGGGATTTCAGTGGGCCCTGCAAAATCCTTCCCTCAGCCTCAGGGATGTGGAGCAATTTCTTGAAAATTCCCTTGCCCTGCTGACCGATGGAATGCTGAACAGGTCCAGATCTGTTGTATGGAAAGCCACCTCACCGGATTTCCGGATGGATTTCAGCGATACCCTGGCCATTCTCTTCGACGAAACCGATCTGATATGTTATGCCCAGCGTGACAGTACGATGATTACGGGAACCCGCGGCCGGTATGATCCGTTTTCACTGATATGGACCGGATCGAAAGGAAAAGTCACCTGGGAAAGAGCAGGGTTTCATCCCGATTCGGTTTATGCCCTGCTCGACGCCTGCACAATTGATATGAGCCGTGCTGAGTATACTGCTGACAGCGTACTTTTTCACCACCTGGAATATTTCGACACCCCCCTGATGGGTGTGCTCCATGAGAAGACCAAGAATATCATTTCTCCCGAAAGGGCCACTCACCCCCAATTCGACTCCTATGTGCGGAGGATGTTTGTTAAGAACCTGTATGACAACATTGATTTTGACGGTGGTTTTTCCATGCAGGGCGCACGCCTGAACGGAAGCGGAGGCGACAGGAGCCCGGCCACCATTTATATTTACCGGCAGGATACCCTGGTACTGAAAGCCCTTTCCGATTTTTTTGTTTTCAGAAAAGACCGGGTCAATAGCAGCAATACCGAAATCACCATTTACATGGGAAAAGACTCCATCTTTCATCCGGAGATCTATTTTACATTCGGGATCGGGAAAAGAGAACTTTCCCTGCTTCGTACCGACAACATCATGACCCGCAGTCCCTATTTCAATTCCCTGCACGAAGTGGACATGACCTTCGAGCAGCTCGCCTGGAAAATCGACGAGCCGGTAATCAAAATGACCATGGCGCCCGGCTCAGCCATGGGACAGGCCAGTTTCCGGTCGGTAAACTACTTCAAGGAAAACCATTACCGCCGTTTGCAGGGAATAGACCTTAACAACCCGCTGGCAGTGATCAACCGTTTTGCTGAATGGTACTATTCCGAACAGTTTCCCGTACAGGAACTGGCCAACTGGATGAAGATGCCGGTGGAACAGGTACAGCAAACGGTGATCCTGCTTGCAACCGAAGGATTTCTCTATTATGATCCGGAAACCAGCGAAGTCACCATAAAGGAAAAATTGCACAATTACCTCGATTCCCATTCGGGCAGGATTGATTATGATGTCATCCTGATCAACAGCGAAGTTCGAAGCCCCGACATCAATGCCAGCCTCGACCTGCGAACATCCGATCTGACCATCAACGGGGTGGGAGCCATCTTTCTCAGCGATTCCCAGAATGTGGCCCTGGTACCCTCAGGGACAAATATCATACTTCAGGAGAACAGGAACTTTCTTTTCGATGGCCGGGTAGAAGCCGGGTTATTCACTTTTTACGGGCACCAGTTCCATTTTGATTACGATTCTTTTCGCATATCCATGCCGGCTATCGATTCCATTGCTCTGAGGCTTGAAGAACGCAACCCGCAAACAGGCCTGGTGCAAATTACCGAAGTAAAGAACAGGATCGAGGTGGCCAGCGGCGAACTGGATATCGACAGGCCCGATAACAAATCGGGGCGGATAAGTTCCCGGGAATATCCCATATTCAGCACCGACAAAAAAGCCTTTGTCTATTACCATGGCAAAATCCCCGGCGACACCACAGGGTTAAGGGAAGAAGGGATCCGCTTCGAGATCAATCCGTTCACCATCAGGGAACTGGACCATTTCACACGGGAGGATGTAGTATTTGACGGGGATTTTGAATCAAAAGGCATCCTGCCTGCCTTCCCGCAAACCCTCCGGATGCAGGAGGACTATTCACTGGGATTTACCCATGAAGTGCCGGAAGAAGGATTTCCACTTTACGGAGGGAAAGGAATATTCTATGATCATGTGAAAATGAGCAATGAAGGACTTCGGGGTTCAGGAAAGATGATCCATCAGAATACCACCCTTCATTCCGATGAATTCATGTTCTATCCCGATTCGATGGTCACCGTGGCCAGCCGGTTTGAGATGAGCTCCCGCAACCAGGATGAGGGAATGCCAGAAATCCGTTCCGAATCGGTCAATATCCGGTGGTATCCTGGCGAAGACCGTTTCCTGGCCCTCAGCGGTACCAGCCCGTTTGATATGTACGCCGGAAAAGCCCGTTTAACAGGAACCCTCACCCTCACACCCGGAAATCTTGCCGGCAACGGGGTACTGGCTTTGGATCGTATCAGGCTGTCATCCAAGAATTATCATTTCTATTCCAGACGGTTCCAGAGCGATAGCATGGGTTTTCACATGTTCTCGCCCGACGGGTCGAGGAAAATCCTGGAAACAGAAAATTTCAATGCTGCCGTCAGTCTCAGCCAAAACCAGGGAATCTTTCGTTCGAATGAGCTGATGCAGGAAGTCTCCTTTCCTGTAAACCGCTTTATTTCCTATACCAATTACATGGAATGGGACATCGAAAAAGAAGAATGGCTGCTGGACAACCGGCCGTCGGGAAGATCGGCTGCCGATCCTCTGCTGACGGCTGAGCGTGACAAGAAGATCAACTGGCTGATTTCGACACACCCGCAGCAAGACTCTCTGGCATTCCGGGCCGCCACTACCCGGTTCGACGCCCGCAACAACATCCTGCATGCCGAAGGTGTGGATCAGATTGAAGTGGCCGATGCCCTGCTGATACCCGAAAACCGGGAAGTTACCGTGGAAGCCAACGCGCACATCAAAACACTGAGAAATACCGAGATACATGTTCTTTCAGGTGAGCTGAAACACCGGATCTATGAGGCATCTGTCGATATTCTCGGACGAAAGGAATACTTCGGGAGCGGGAAATACGATTATGTAGACCGGGACGGGAACAGCCAGATCATCGTAATGGATGATATCAAGGTGGATACGGCCTATCATACCGTAGCCGAAGGAAGCGTGACAGAAGATTCCCCACTGATGCTCGACCCGTATTTTGAATTCGCGGGAAAAGTAACCCTGGAAGCGGGAAGTGAATACCTTACATTTTCAGGCGGAGCCAGGCCACAGTATGATTGCCCGGATATAGCCAGAAATTTCATCGGGTTCACATCAAAAATCGATCCGGCCGATGTACTGATCCCCGTTCCTCCGGAACCCCGGGCCATGAATAATGTGAAAATATATACCGGCCACTTCATCACCAATGATTCGATCCATATTTACCCGGCTTTTTTCAGCGGCCGGAAAAACTATTCTGACATACCCATCAGCTCGGCTTCAGGTTATCTGTGGTTTGACGAAGAAAGCGGGGAATACCGTGTGGGTTCGCTTGAAAAAAGAGCCAACCCCGAACTTGCAGAAAGCCTGATTCGCTTCGACAGGAATTACTGCAGGCTGCACGGTGAAGGCAAACTGGATCTGGGCATTGATCTGGGTCAGCTCAAACTGAGCGCTTACGGAGAAATCACCACCGATCTGGAAACGGGAGAAACCGAACTCGATGTGATGCTGGGACTGAATTTTTTCTTTGCAGAAGACGCGCTCAACACCATGTATTCAGATATCCGTTCCATTCCCACCCTTCCGCCCCTGGACATGAACTCGCAAACGGTCATGAAACAATTCACCCATTTGCTGGGAAAAACAGAATCTGGTAAAGTAATGGAGCAACTTAGCCTGTACGGAGTGCTGAACAATGTGCCCGAGCAGATGAACTTTTCACTCATGCTTCCTCATGTAAAGCTCCGTTGGGATCAAGCTGCCAATTCCTACCGGTCGGAAGGAAAAATCGGGATCGGCAATATTCTGCAGACCCCTCTCAATGTGATGGTGGACGGTCACATCGAAATACAAAAACGGCGCAGCGGTGATATGATGGATATTTACCTCGATGTTGAGTCGGGAACCTATTACTATTTCGGGTACACCCGGGGTGTAATGCAGAGTATTTCTTCAAACAATGCATACCGAGATATCCTTACGGGACTGAACGTAAAGCAGAGAACACTGAATACCCGTGGAAACGAAACGCCTTACATTTATATGATCGCCGTTGACAGGAAAATGGATATGTTCCTTCGAAGGATCCGCCGAAGTGAGGCAGCAGAAGAAGAAACCATTCCCGATACCTTCTGATTTCCCGATCTGTCAACCCTCAGACCGGTCGGTTTCCAGCACTTCCATATTGTGCAGGCCCTCGCGGTTAAGGCCGAATCTTACTGCCGTTCTCTTTCGGTGGAACCCCGACCTTCCCGCCGCCCCAGGATTGATATACATCAGCCTGTGCTTCCGGTCATACTGAACTTTCAGAATATGGGAATGACCGGTTACCAGGATACCCGGCTTTTCTGTATTCAGCAAAGGCAGAATCTGCCCGTTATACCGGGGAGGATATCCCCCGATATGCACGATCATCACCTTCGTCTCCTCACACATAAAAAGCTGTATGGCAGGAAATCTGGAACGGATCTGCTGATCGTCAATATTCCCGTACACAGCCCTCAACCGTCCGGCCTTTTCCAACACGTCGGCTACCTGTCCTGACCCTATATCTCCTGCATGCCATATCTCATCACATGGCTCCAGGAACCGGATGAAAGGTTCGTCAAGGGTGCCATGGGTATCGGAAATAACGCCAATGGTTTTCATGCATATATGAACTTATGCAGAATGGTTATCTTTGTTGCAGGAGGCAAAGATATGCATTGGTTTTATCAGGAAGAAATCGGTCAGGGAGAAATCCTGCTGAGCAATACCGAGTCACATCATGCTACACGTGTACTCAGGCTGAGAAAGGGTGAACGGATCATGATCACCGACGGAAAGGGACTTTTATGTGAAGCACAGATAGCAAAAGCCGATCCGCGGGCCACACGATGCGAGGTATTTCAGCGGCATCTTGAGGCTCCTTCATCGGCAACGGTACATCTGGCCGTGGCTCCCACCAAGTCGATCGACCGGATGGAATGGCTGGTGGAAAAAGCCACCGAGTGTGGGGTTAGCAGTATCACTCCCATGTTGTGCATCCGCTCGGAAAGAAAAACCATCAAAACCGAACGCCTGAAAAAAATCTCCGTGGCAGCCATGAAGCAGTGCCGCCGCCCTTTTCTTCCACAGATTGACGAAATAACTCCATTCAACCGTTTGGCACAGAACTCCGGAAACATACAGAAATTCATAGCCTGGTGTGAGGGGGAACAGCCAGGCCCCTACCTCGGCAGAATGATCAGGCCGGGAGCTGACGTACTTGTATTGATAGGGCCAGAAGGCGATTTCACGCCCGATGAAGCGGCCCTGGCCGTTGCATCGGGTTTTGTGCCGGTAAGCCTGGGGCCTGCCGTATACCGTACCGAAACGGCCGGCATCCTGGCCTGCCACCTGGTTCAGGTGATCAATAAGCTGACAGCCGGCTAATTGAAAAAGAAATCCACGACATTCCCGAACTTTTTCTGGGAAGTTTTGTAAATTTCCGTATACCGGCAGCGGCTGCAGGTAACGGTTGTGAAACGCCGGTTCTGAATATCGAACAGCTTGCTGAACACACCGCCAACAGCCCGGAATTCATCTATTTCATAATGCTTTGCCCCGCATTTGGGACACTGGTATTTCATTCGCGTTAAATGATCCATAAAATTTCATTCTGATTGTTTCTGTTCCTCACCACTGCCTCCGGAAGTTTTTTTCCTGGGATTTCTCCCCGACTCCCTCAGGGCCCGGTCGATAATCCATTCAATCTGGCCGTTTGTACTCCGGAACTCATCGGCAGCCCATTTCTCGATGGCTTTCAGTTTTTCCGGATCGATCCGGAGTACAAATGCCTTTTTGTTAGACATACGGTTTACTGATGCAGGGTTCCTGTATTCACTACCGGAGTGGCATCTTTGTCGCCGCAAAGTACCACCATCAGGTTGCTGACCATAGCGGCTTTTTTCTCTTCATCCATGTCGATGATTCCCTTGTGGGAAAGCTGATCCAGAGCCATCTGGACCATACTCACCGCTCCTTCCACAATCTTGAACCGGGCGGCAACAATGGCTGTAGCCTGCTGCCTGCGCAGCATGGCGCTGGCAATTTCAGAAGCATAGGCAATGTAATTGATCCGTGCCTCGATGACATGAATACCGGCAATTTCCAGCCTTTCCCGGATTTCGTTTTCCAGTTCGTTGTTCACTTCCTCTCCACCGGCCCGGAGGGTAATCTCTGCTTCCTCGTCTTCAAAATTATCGTATGAATAACTTCCGGCCAGCTTCCGAAGGGCGGCCTCGCTCTGCACCAGCACAAAATGTTCATACTGATCCACTTCAAAAGCTGCCTTGTAGGTATCTTCCACTTTCCATACCAGCACCAGGCCGATCATGATCGGGTTCCCGATCTTGTCGTTCACCTTGATGGGATCGCTGTCGAAATTCCGGGCACGCAGGGAAATCTTTTTCCTGACAAAGAAAGGATTCACCCAGAAAAAACCGTTCTTCTTAACAGAACCCTTGTAGGCCCCGAACAGAACCAGTACCGCCGACTCGTTCGGATTAACCACCAGCAGCCCAATGGCGGTAAAAACGAACAGCACGACGGGTATCACAATAAGATACACGTTACCCCGAAAACCCCCAAATACGATCAGGAGGAGCATCACCAGCATACCCAGCACGGCCAGGTACCCTGATACAGGATGGTAGTTTCTTTCCATGTTTTGATTTTTAGGATGATATTAATATGATATCACAATAATATTACACTTTTCGCATATTTCAAAAATAAACCGCAAAAAATTCATTTTTGCGGTTTATTTTCCTGATACTTCCGGAGAATTATCAGGTTTGCTGCATGTTGGAAATGGTCAGGAACAACCGGTCAAGTACTTCATCCCTTACCCGGAAACGGATCCGGCCCAGGAGACTGATCCATCCGGCCCAATCCTCTTCTTCCTGCTCCCACCCGGGCCATTCATCCTCTTCTTCGTGATTCTCCATACAATACAACATGTGATCAAGGGTAGAATATTGCTTCATAGGCGGAATGGTGGTTCGTTTCACATCTATCTGAATGGAATAACGCGAATAATACGGTCCTTATTATTTCTTTTGGAGAAAAAAACAATAGAAAATCAGCCCGTTTGCATCAGGTTTTTTCTTCTCAGGCAGTGACAGTTTCTCCAGCAAGGTACCGGCTGATGCCCTGGGCAGCAATTTTGGCATCGGCAATGGCTGTTACAGCATCCATATTCGTATTCACGATATCCCCGCCGGCAAAAACTTTCGCGATCGATGTCATACCGTTTTCGTCAACGCTCAGCTTCTTTCTTTGAGTAAATTTCAACTTGTTGAACAACTCTTCAGGAATGAATGAAAAATCTGGATATTGTCCGATGGCTTCAATGATCATATCACCTTCCATAAACATCTCTTTATTTTCATGGAAAGCAGGCGCAAACCGACCCTGCTCATTGAATACCGATTTCACTTTCCTGCAAAGAAGACCTTTGATTTTGCCAGATTCATCAACCACCACTTCTTTCGGGCCCCATGCCGGATGAAACTGAATATTTTCTTCCCGGGCTTCTCTGATTTCTTCTTCTGTAGCCGGCATTTCGCCCCAGTCTTCAAGTGACACCGTTTTGACCGCCGTTTTCTCACCGGGATACTGTATATGCTGCAGTCTCAGTGCCTCGCGGGCTACATCAAGGGCTACATTACCACCACCTATGACAATAATTTGCCTGCCCACTTTCCATGGCTTTCCAATCTTGTTATCTGTCAGAAATGCCAGAGCCAGCACACATTTTTCATAATTTTTCACCTGCGTGGAACGGCTTCTGGTATATCCGGTGCCCAGGAATACCGCATCGTATTCTTTCAGCATGTCTTCAAACAAAACGTCCTTCCCAACGCGGGTATTGAAGAAAAACTCAACCCCGAGTGAACGGATATAATCCACATCCCTGTCGATGCTTTCCAGCGGCAAACGATACGCCGGAGGGCCTGTTCTCATGGTTCCCCCACCCCCGGCCAAAGCATCATAAACCCCTACTTTGTGTCCGCTCAGCCTTAGAAAGTATGCCACCGATAAACCAGCCGGACCGGCACCAATCACAGCAACCTTCCGCCCGGTAGCTGGTCCGGGGTTCAATTCCAGGGTAGTTTTAAAATCTTTCACAGTATCGGCTGCATATCTTTTCAACCAGCGGATAGATAAAGCCTCACCCCGGATGCTCAATGAACAGGCCTTTTCACAATGGGCCATACATACCCTGCCGCAAATGGATGGTATGGGATTATCTTCATATATTTTCTTGAGGGATTCCTCAGGTTTATCTTCAAAAATGGCATGGATATAATCGGATATTTTCAGATGGGCCGGGCAGGCTTCCTCGCAAAGCCGGCATTCCAAACACCGGGCTGCTTCCTTTCGCGCCTCTTCCCGGTCATACCCTATGATATGTTCAATAAACGAAAGCATTCTTTCTTCCGGCGGCACTACAGGCATGGGAACCCTTTCAGGTTCGAACAGTGAATATTTCAGATCGGAAACAAAACCGTCATAATCTTTCCGGCGGTGAGACAGACTGGCTTTCAGAACAGAATATTCGTTCGTCGGGAAATATTTTTCCGGTTCCGTATGCTCATTTTTCGGTACAAAAACAAAGGTGTCGGGGTCAAAATGAATATGGAAATAATCGCGGGTTAGTTTCAGCGAACCAGGCGGACAGATATCTATGCATAAACCACAGAAGCAGCATCTTCCATAATCGATCCGGGGGCGTTTGTTCGTTTTTCCCGGTTCAGATACGAGCTCCGGGATTTCGATCATTTCTATGGCCTGGTTCGGACATATGTCGGCACAGTTACCGCATCCTGTACAGGTTTCCCAGTCGTTTACATGAAACCCCCTGTATCTCATGGCCGGCTCTTTCAATTCGAAAGGATACCTCAGGGTTTTCGGTTTGGCAAACAGGTACTTAATGGCCTTGAATGGTTTCAGTACGCTCTGGCTCATATTCTGATCCTCCTTATTATTTACCGGTCAATTTCCGGTGCTGTGATATACAAACTGATCATGATATTCCCAACATCCGCAATGCTTTCATTCTCCAGGGCTTTTTCCAGAATGGTCAGACCATGGCTGTATGAGGGTGTTCGGAAGTGTGCCCGGCAGGGTTTGTCTCCCCCGTCACTTACCAGATACAGGCCCAGTTCGCCCCTGGATGACTCGCAGCGAACATACACTTCGCTTTCGGGTATCTTCCATTTGAACGGATTGGGAATACGCTGATATGCTTCTCCTTTTGGTAATTTATCGAGCAACTTGAAGATCATATGGACACTTTCGATCATTTCATCGCGTACCACCCATATTCTGGAATAGGCATCTCCATCGGTCCGTACAGGGATTTCCCAATCCACCTGATCATAGGCGGCATAGGGTTCTGTTTTCCGGATATCCTTTTTCATACCGGTGGCCCTAAGAACCTGTCCCACGGCTCCCATCCGGCAGGCGTCTTCTCTGCTCAGCTTCCCCACTCCATGAGCTCTTTCATAAAAAAGGCGGTTGTGAAAAAAGGTGTCGTCATAATCCGGCACACAGCTCCCGATGGTATGGAGGGTGGAACGGATCCTTTCCTCAAAGCCTTCGGGAAAATCACGCCTAACTCCGCCGGGCCACAGATAAATATGGTATACCCGTCCCCCGGTCAGTTCTTCGAAAAGGTCAAGGATCAGATCGCGGTGGTACATAGCCCAGTTGGCTACCGTATCAAAACCAAGCATATTGGCATAAGCCCACAATCCAAACAGATGTGAGCCCACCCGGGCCAGCTCGAGGTAAATGCTCCGGATAAACTGTGCCCGTTCAGGAACCTCTATTCCGGCCAGTTTTTCCACGGCCATGGCATACATCAGTTCCATATGATCGGGTTCCACCACATTGATACGGCATACCAGCGGAAAATTCTGGATCCAGGTACGTTGTTCCATGAGCTTTTCAAATCCGCGATGCAAAAAGCCCGGATTGGCTGTGGCTTTAACGATCCGGTCTCCTTCTACCTGAAGGGTAATGCTGAAGTTGCCCACCATGCCCAGGTGCTGGGGACCAAAATACAGTTCAAGTTCCCTCATGTTCTTCCTTTTTTGTCATCCACAAAAGGAATCTGGTCAAAAACATCCTTCACATATTTTCTTGTGTCGAAATCTTTTCTGAAGGGGGGGATGTCGTATTCCCTTTCCAGGAATAAAGGGGTCAGTCGGGGATGCCCCCTGAACAATATCCCGTAAAGCTCGTGCAACTCGCGTTCATACGGGGAAGCATTCCCAAAAATTTCGGTGGCTGTATAGAATTGCGGATTCTCCCGGGGTATCGTTGTCTTGAGCAGAATATTCAGCTTCTGCATGGCGACATCTCCACCATATGATGATAAAATATAAACCAGTTCCAGTACATTGTCGTTTAACCGGTCGACGCATGATATCAGGGCCAGGTGATCAAATCCCGTTTTCTTCAGAAAACTCAGCATAGTAATGACCGCTTCTTTTCGGCACTTTACGGTCATGCGGTTTTCACCGTCCCCCTCCGTCGATATACTCTCGAACATACTCCGGAGTTCATCCTGCAACTTTTTCCCTGGATTTTTCATTTTCTTCCTCTTTTGAAAACAGGGGAGGCCATTCCAGCTCCCCAAGAATTTTTTCCTGATTACGCCGGTACTTCGCATAATGCTCACGGTATTTCAGGTAACCCGTTGCCATTCCCTTATCGATCAGGGTCCATAAATGGGTAACTGCAACGAATACTGCTTCGGGTCGGGGCATACATCCAGCAATCCACCCGTCTACCGGAATGTATTTATCCAGGTGCTTGATGGTATTGTACGAATCCCAGTACATGCCCCCGTTGATGGGGCATGAACCGAAACCTACCGTATATTTGGGCTCCGGCATTTGTTCATAGGAGCGAATAATGTACCGCAATGTCTTTACCGACACATAACCGGTAATAAGAAACAGGTTTGCCTGGCGCGGGGTTGCCACGGGAATAACGCCAAAACGCTCCGCATCCCAGCGGGTAGTAATGGTAGGTGGTATTTCAATAATGCCGCAACCCGTGCAGAAATACAGGGCATGAAGAGAATATTTCTGCCCCATGTTCCCGGGCGATTTGAACCATTTTCCAATGTTATTTCTATCCATCTTTCCGCTTTTTTTCGTCATGAAGTGGTTACCCAAACAATGATCAAACCAATAAATGCAAGCAAAGCCGGCCATCTCCAGAGGTATCTCACAGCCTGCTCTATCCTGAAACGAGGCCATACTGCATGAACTACCTGAAATACCATAAAGGCCAGCAACAGTTTGATCAGAAAATAACCCGCATTGCTTCCGCCTCCCATAAACAGGTTCACAAACAGTGAAAGACCGATATAAATATTGAATGCATGCTGAAGGGTGGCAAATGCCAGGAATTTACCCCCGTATTCGGCCATAGGCCCCGATGAGATCTCCTGAGGGGCCTGAATCATCTCAAACGGCCGAATGCCCATAATAGCCGGCATGATCAACAGGTAGGCCAGCCCCGATACTACCAGGGGAAGCTGTACCAGTGACCATCCCGCTTGTATCTGGGTTTCCACAATATCAACTATGGAAACCGTACGGTAATAGGTCATCAACGAAAGCAGAATCATTAACAAAGACAATTCGTATCCGAAAGCCAGCTGCATTTTTCGGGAAACCCCGATACTGGCATGCGGATTGGCCGATTCCCCTGCGCTAAGGGCAATTCCCAGAGGAGCAATCAGCATCAGGTACAAAATTACCAGCAAACCACCCGAACCACTCAGAGGACATATCCCTCCGAACGGAAGAAATAACACCACTACCACCGATCCGGTGAGTGAAAAAATCATGCCTGCATCGAACAGTTTCCCGTGGCTTACGGCTGTCTGACTGAACCATTTGACTATATCGATAAAAGGCTGGCTGAGGGGAGGTCCGTAGCGCCAGTGTATTCTTGCCGTTACCTTCCGGGACAAACCGATCAGGAACAGACCCACCAGACAGGCCAGTATACTGACAAATAAAATCTGCAATACGAGTACCATTACCATACCTTCCAGTATAATTGTATAAAAATCAAAATTGCCAGAAACAGAATGATATACAGGGCATAATTCCCCACATCTCCCGTATATATTCGCCGGATGCCGTTCCCCGCGTTCCTGATTCCACGCGCCAGCGCTGAATAAAAATTGTCGGCTATGTCTTTCAGATATGGAGCTATCATACGGGTAAGAGGATCATAAAATTTCACCGAATACTGGTATCTGTCAGCCGGAACGGGTGCACCGGCAGCATAATTATCCATCTGATCTGCCCGGGTGTTTTTCGGTCCCATCCGGAAGAAAAGCCAGAGCACAATACCTCCCAAAATCAAGGCTGTAGCAATATTCAGCATCTGAATGGACCCTGAACCTGTAACCACTCCCCACATATTGATCGCCAGCGGTTCCATTCCGAAACCAAGCTCCGACAAATTGATCACATGCAGGGGCAGCCCCGGAAGAACGCCGAACACGAACACGGTCAGGGAGAGAAATATCATGGGGACCTTCATGGAAACAGGTGCTGCCTGAAGCTTCTCATATTTCCGGGGAAGCTGACCCAGGAAAATATGATGGATCAGTTTGTAACTGTACAGGATAGTCCCCCAGGTTCCCAGGAGCGCCACAAAAGCCAGAAAAGGGGAATGGTTAACAATCAATGTATGATATATGAGCCATTTCGACACAAACCCGTTGGTCAGTGGCACCCCGATCAATCCGCAAACGCCGATCAAACCGGCAACAAATGTCACCGGCATTTTCTTGATCAGCCCGCCCAGTGAATTCAGGTCACGTACTCCGTTCGTGCGAAATTCCACCGCACCCACTACCATGAACAAAAGCGATTTAAAAAGAGCATGGTTGAAAAAATGGAGCGTCCCTCCCGAAAGACTTTCACTGGTACCGTATGCAATCCCCAGAATGATATATCCCGCCTGTGCTACTGTTGACCATGCCAGTAATCTCTTGGCATCGTCCTGGAACAGGGCAATGAAAGTGGGAATAAGGATGGTAACGGCTCCCAGTAACAGAAGCAGATTTCTGACATTGAACAGAGCGTGTCCCAGATTCACAAAAACCTGGACCTGGATGATACCATATATCAACAGGATAAAACCGAAGGTGCCAATCTTGATCAATACTCCGGAAAGTACAGCACTGAACGGAGATGGTGCTTCGGAATGTGCCGGAGGAAGCCAGACATGCAGGGGCCATATGGCATTTTTTATTCCGAAGGCGACAAAAAACAGGATGAGAATAAACTGTAAGTAGCCGGAGGAAGCCGAATTCAGGCTCCCGGAAATACCTTCAAATACCAGAGTGCCGGTCTGCGTATACAGGGAAATCATACCCACAAGCATGGCAAGGGAACCGGCCACCGACATCACAATGTATTTCATGCCTGCAGCAATGGCTTTCCCCCTGTTGTAGCTGATCAGCAGAAATGTGCTCCAAGACATCATTTCCCAGAAAATATAAAAGGAGAGAAAATCACCCGACAGCACGATCCCGATCATGCTGAAGATCACCAGCAGCATCATGAAATAGAAAAAATCCGTTCTGCCTTTTTTTCTGATATAGAGCCATGAAAAGATCACAGCACACAAACCCACCACCGCAATGGTCAGGGCGAAGATCCAGGCAAAGGGATGGATGCTCAATACCATCGGAAAATCCAGGAACCCCGTATACAGAGTGGCCGTGGAAGACTTTCCATACAGGGATGTAATACCGGCTGTTGCAAACAGCAAAACCAGAACAGCCAGAATATCCCTTGCTCTTTTCGATATTTTCCCCAACAGGTAAGTGAGCAGAGACCCTCCGAAAAAAACGGCTAGAAGAATTTCCAGTTTCATGGGATAATGCTTTTAATGAAACCCGGGCGGTCGAGCAATTCCAGGGCAGATGCATCCAGCAGGTCTGTGATCAGTGAAGGGTAAATACCCAGAACAATGATCAGGCCTGTAAAAAGAAAAATGGGGACAAGACGGGAAAAGGCAGCCGGGGCCCTTTCCCTGTCTGGCAAATCATCCCCGGCAAAATAAAGCACCTGTACCACCCTGAAGAAATAAGCCCCTTCAATCACGGTGGCTATCAGAATAAAACCCAGCAGAATAAGCGTTAGCATCTGACCGTCATGCAAAGCAGCTTTCAATATCATAAACTTGCCCGGGAAACCCATAAAAGGGGGCAAACCCACCATAGAAAAAGCCCCGATAGTAAAAGCCAGTGAAGTAAAAGGCATGGTCTTCCCCATTCCCTTAAAAGAAGCTATTTCCATCGATCCCGTCCGGGTAATCATGTAACCGGCAGCCAGAAACAACAATGCTTTTCCCAGGGTATGGCTGGCCAACTGAAAAAATCCTCCTGTTATTCCCTGAGTTGAAGCCAGGGAAAAAGCAAAAACCAGCAGACCGATCTGTCCGATGCTTGAAAAAGCAAGCATTCTTTTAATGTTGTCCTGACTGAAAGCACAGAGCTCGCCGATCAACAGGGTCAGGACTCCCAGCACCAGGAAAAAACCCATCATGTTCGAAATCCCGAAGAGGGTAAATACTACACGGAGTACAGCATATAACCCTACTTCAATGGCTATCCCCGACAGCACAGCGCTGATGGTGGTGGGAGCCGAAGAATGGGCATCTGGAAGCCAGGCATTTAAAGGGAATAGTGCAGCTTCCACACCAAAACCTGTAATAAACAGCACCAGGGGTACATAAACGGAAACGGGCTGCACAGAATGAATACGACCGGCTATATCGGCCATATTCAATGTGCCAAACTGCCCGTAAAGAAGCCCTATCCCAATCAGGATCAATCCCGATCCCAGACTTCCCTGGATAAGGTATTTAACAGCCGATTCTATGCCGGCCCGGTTGCCCAGGTATGCCACCAGCGAATAGGAAGCAAGACACAGGATCTCAAAAAACACAAAAAGGTTGAAAATGTCGCCTGTCAGCACCACCCCTGTCGCTCCGGTGAGTTGCAGCATATACAGAATATGATACCTGTCCTCGTATTTCTCCTTTACAGGATGAAATGCATAAACTGAAACCAGAAATCCTACCAGGGCAATAAGAACAACGAACAACATTCCTACGGGACCGGCAACCAGATTTATTCCCATAGGGGGAATAAATCCCCCGATGTGAACGTGAACCGGATGATCCATTACCACAGGAATCAGCCTCAGGGCAAAAACCAGATTGAACAGAAAAGCCAGGGCAGGGACAAACCGGATAATCTTTTTGGAAATATATTTCAGCAGCGGAATGGCAAAAGCCAGACCCAGCGGAACCACAATAAAAAGTACCGGATTTACCATCTCTGTTCTTTTATTTTTCTCAAATTAATGGTGCCATAGTGTGCATAGATTTTGATAGCCAGAATCACAGCCAGGGCCAGTACGGCCACACCGATTACAATGGCCGTCAGAACCAGCGCCTGCGGAACCGGATCGACCATTTTTCCGGCATCCAGACCGGATTTTGAAAACACGGGGGCGGTCCCTTCACGCAGATAACCCACGGTAATCAGGAAAAGGTATATTCCCGTATCAAATATGCTGAACCCGATAATGACTTTCATCAGGTTCTTTTTAACCAGGATAATATACAATCCGATGATGATCAGACTAAATGCACCTATATAATATGTATATTCACTCAGAAAGTTCATCAGTATTCTCTATTAAATGATCAATAATGCCGGCCAGTTCAGAACCCACCTTCAGTCCGACCGCCAGGTAGATCAAGGGAATGATCCCGGCACTTATCAGGGTTCCGGCTTCTCCTAAGGGAAGGAAATTGAAGAGAAAATCCCCGCCAATCAGCAGGCCGGTAACTCCCAGAAGGATAAACAGCAAGCCACCCAGAGATTCCAGTCCACGGCTCAGGTTTTCCCTGATCCTTTTTCCCCTGCATCCCAGGTACATCAGCAGAAAGGCGGAAGCCACAACGGCACCCCCCTGAAATCCTCCGCCGGGGGTCAAATGACCATGGATAACAATGTACGTCCCTACCAGCAGGATCACTGGGAACAAAAACCGGCAACCCGTGTACACAATCAGGCTGGCCGGCTCGATAACAGGATGGGTTTTCTTCCTCCGGACCAGTCCAATTACTGCGCCCAGGCCCATGGCAGCGGTAAAGAGAACGGTCACTTCTCCCAGAGTATCAAACCCTCTGTAGCTCACCACCACCGCCGTCACAATATTTGTGGCCCCGGTTTCCTTTACCCCCTCACGAATGAAATGATCACCCATTCTTTCTCCCGGCTCGCCAAAAGGGATCTGGCTGATACTCATAAACAGGCCGGTGGCCACAATACCCAGGAGAATGATACTGATCAGCTTTCTCATTCTTCAAATCGTTTGGTTCGTTTAACAGCAATCACAAAAATTCCGGTTACCAGCGCCGCCCCGATGGCTGCCTCGGCCATAGCCACATCGGGAGCCTGCAGCAAATAGAACAAAACAGCTGCTATGAGGCTGACAATACAGGAAGCGATAACCGCATTCATCAGATCCTTGAATAAAGCAGCCGCAATGGCCGATGCGATCATTAACAATACAAGTATGCCTGCGATGATTTCCATGATTATTTCTGTTGTCCGGTAAATTCGTCTGTTTTATCCACCACACTTTTTTCGTACAATGAGATCCGTTTCTTCCGGGACGCCCTGCCCAGAGCATGACTCGATACCGGATTGGAAACCAGTACAAAAATCGCAATGATCAGCGTTTTCCAGAACCACTCCGGCTGAACTACCCCCACTCCGATGATGGTCAGAAAACTTCCCAGGGTAGTACATTTTGTTCCTGCCTGGATCCGGTTATACACATCAGGCATCCTGTAAATACCTATGCTGCCGATCAGCAAAAAGGCAGCTCCTATACCTATCAGGATCATTCCGAATATTTCCATGTCTAAATTCCTTTTTCCAGATACCGGGCAATGGCAATCAGCCCCACAAAAGAGATGATGGAATACACCAGCGACACATCCAGGTAAACGTACCTGTCGAAGAATAAACCCAATAATACCAGCAAAGCTACCGATACCGTGGTGGCCGTATCCATGGCTATGGCCCGGTCAGCCATGGTGGGTCCCAGCACCATCCGGAGGATACAGATCAACAAACCGGCACAGATGATAAATATAAAAATCGTTATTGCCATGATTACCCTGGTATTATATGTAACAGTATTGTATATTTCATATATTCAAATTATACAATATACTTGTGAAAAAAATTATTTCTTCTTCACGTGGGTAACCAGGTCCTTCACCCAACTGTCCAGCACTTTGTAACATACCATATTCCCTTCCCTCCTGCTTTCGATAATCCCGGCATTTTTCAGGATCTTCAGATGCTGGGAAATGGTAGACTGGGGAATGTCCAGGTTCTGCTGGATCTGGGTCACATTGCATTCGTTTTTTATTAGCCCGTCCACAATCTGCAGGCGGGTTGGATGCCCCAGTGCCCTTAAACATTCTGCCAGCTGATCAATGCTTCTTTCCACCATGTTCTTGATTCTGATCAATTATTGAAAAATGATTCGCAAATATCTTTCAAACCTTTCACCGATCATTCTGGTAGCTTCTTCCACGTTATCAGTCTTTACATTGATCCAGTGGATAAGCAAACGATCGTCTTCTATGTCGAGTGTAAATGTGCCCGGTGTAAGGGTAATGGAATTGGCCAGGATCAGTTTGGCCAGATCCTGTTTCAGCCCGGTTTTTATGATCACAATCCCAGGCTTTATTGGCATTTTGGGATGCAATACCCGGTATGCCACATCCAGGTTGGCCAGAATAATCTCTTTTAACAGAACCACCGCATACAGAAGGGAATAACCAATTTTTTTCAGACCCGGAATTGGCGGGAAACCTGCTTTCTCAAAATTCCTGTATAACAAAAGAGAAAGAACAAGGCTCACAGCAAATCCGGCAATCAGTTCGGGAGGACTCAGGCTCCTGGTAAGAGCCATCCATATCGTCATCAGGATCACAAACAAATAAATGAAGTTCACGGCAGGGTGCACGTGTATTTTTTCTTTCTCTTTCATTTATTTGAATTTTGAAAGATCAATGTTATTTGATTCACAAAGTTTATAGAATATTCAGTGAATTTCAAAAATAATCGGAATAGTTTTTAAACATATGTTCATTTCAGAAGTGTTTTAGTCATTGATTTTCTACTATTTAAAAATCGATTTTTTTTTGAAATTTCTGTATCAGGGAACAGAAACAGTCTTTCAGAAGCCGTCTGAAAAGAATTCCTGCCCAAAACGGCTCCCTGCACGGTTCGGGTATGCAGGCAAGCCTGTGGTTCTGGAAACAGGATGGTACTTGTTTTTCTGCGAATTCAACCAGAAAAACAAGTTTTCAGGCAAAATTTTGTGGTGCGGAGCGTCAGTAAGAAGTCAGATTCAGGTTTCTTTCCCTGATCATTTTTCGGAGGTTGATCAGCGCATACCGCATACGGCCCAGGGCTGTGTTGATGCTCACGTTGGTCTGTTCGGCAATTTCTTTAAAGCTCAAACCGGCATAATGCCGCATGATCACCACTTCCTTTTGTTCGTCAGGAAGATAATCGATCAGCATGCGCACTTCCCGGGTGATCTGGTCACCCACCAGCATATCTTCCACCGTTCCGTCGGCCAGCTTGCGTGAATTGAACAGATCGGTTTCATAATTGTCGTTTGAAACCACTTTCATCTGCTTTTCTTTGCGGAAATGGTCGATCACCAGATTGTGGGCAATGCGCATCACCCAGGAAAGAAAACGGCCGTTCTCCTGATATTTTCCCTGATTCAGTGACCGGATCACCTTGATAAAAGTATCCTGGAAAATATCCTCGGCCAGCTCTTGGTTTTTCACCAGTAATAATATATAGGTATAGACCTTGTTTCTGTAACGGCGGATAAGAAGTTCGATACCCGAATGATCTCCGTCGAGGAACGCTTCTACCAGCCTGTGGTCATCGGCATGATATTCTTCCAAAACAACCTCCCTTACATGATTTGGTTCAGGGTAAAGATGTTTCGATAGGCGTTCTTTTTTCGGGTTGGCAATGGTTTGACAGTATGCAATTAAGCGAAAATATTTCGTATTACAAAAAATATTACTTTTGAATTTCGTTAAAATTTGTTAAGCACACTCAGAAACAGGAACAATCAAATGCCCAGCAGCACGGCATTATCGAACCATCAGATCGAGATCAGAGGAGCCCGGGTACATAACCTGAAGAATATCAGCCTGGACCTGCCCCGCGACAGGCTTATTGTGATCACCGGCCTGTCGGGCTCGGGCAAATCCTCCCTGGCCTTTGATACCCTGTACGCAGAAGGACAGCGCCGGTATGTTGAGAGCCTATCGGCCTATGCACGGCAATTCCTTGGAAGAATGCAGAAACCGGAGGTGGATCATATCCGCGGACTCCCTCCCGCCATTGCCATCGAACAGCGGGTAAACACGAGGAATCCGCGTTCCACTGTGGGCACCTCCACGGAAATATATGATTATCTCAAGCTGCTCTTTGCCCGCATCGGCAAAACCATTTCCCCGGTTTCCAACCGCGAAGTAATACGGCATACCGTAACCGATGTGGTGGATTTCATCTTTACCTGGCCGGAAGGAACGCGCATGATGATCCTTTCCCCATGCGTGGCCGCTAAAGAATGCTCCCTGGAACAAAACCTGGAAATATTCCTGCAGCAGGGCATTACCCGTTTCGAACTCGACGGAGAAGTCTGTTATATCGAAGATCTGCTGAAAAACCCCGGGGAACTGAAAAACGCACAATCCATCAATATCGTGATCGACCGGATGGTGGTTGCCCCGGATGCAGATACCCGGAGCCGTATGGGCGATTCGGTTCAAACCGCCTTCAACATAGGAAAGGGGCGTTGCCTGGTCAAGGTGTATGCCCCGGATGGGATCCGAACCGAGGAATTTTCAAACCGTTTCGAAGCCGACGGAATGGAATTTGAAGAACCCTCGGTCCACATGTTCAGCTTCAATAATCCCATCGGAGCCTGCCCGCGCTGTGAAGGATACGGTAAGATCATGGGCATTGACGAAGACCTGGTCATCCCCAATAAAAGCCTCAGTGTGTATGAAGATGCCATTGCCTGCTGGAAAGGGGAAAAAATGCAGAAATGGAAGCAACGGCTTATCATGAATGCCTCCCGGTTCGGTTTTCCCATCCACACTCCCTATTACCGGCTTTCCGAAAGCCAGAAACGTCTGCTGTGGACCGGTAACAGGTATTTTAAAGGACTGGACGCCTTTTTTCAGCACCTGGAGGAAAAGAAATACAAGATCCAGTACCGGGTCATGCTGTCGAGGTACCGGGGAAAAACCACCTGCCCTGTGTGCGAAGGCACCCGTTTGAAAAAAGAAGCAGGGTATGTTAAAATCCAGGGACATTCCATGCAGGAACTGGTATGGTTACCGGTCGACCGGTTATTCCAATTCTTTAACGAACTGCAGCTTGAACCGCATGAGGAAAAAATTGCCGGGCGCATTCTCACAGAAATCCGCAACAGGCTGGATTACCTGGTAAGAGTAGGACTGTCATACCTCACCCTGAACCGCCTGTCATCCACCCTTTCCGGAGGAGAATCGCAGCGCATCAACCTGGCAAATGCCCTGGGCAGCAGCCTGGTGGGTTCGCTGTATATTCTGGACGAACCCAGCATAGGGCTCCATCCCAGAGACACCCACCGTCTGATCGAAGTATTGAAACGGCTTCAGCAACTGGGAAATACCGTAATGGTGGTAGAACACGACGAGGAGATCATCCGGTCGGCCGATCATCTGGTAGATATCGGGCCCCTGGCCGGCAGGCTGGGCGGGGAAGTGATCTTCGAAGGAAGCTATCGGGAACTGCTCAGGGCCGAAAAAAGCCTCACAGGCGATTACCTGTCGGGCAGAAAAAGCATCCCCCTCCCCCGTTCGTACAGAAAGTGGAATTCATACATCGGGATAAGGGGAGCCCGTGAGCACAATCTCAAGAACCTGAATGTAAAGTTCCCCCTGCACGTTATGACCGTGATCACCGGAGTGAGCGGTTCGGGAAAATCCACCCTGGTTGGCGATATCCTGCTTCCTGCTCTGAAAAAAAGGCTGCAGCAAACCGGTGAACGGGCAGGAGAATTTGATTCCCTAGAAGGGGATATTCATGCCATCGGCGCAGTGGAATTTGTTGACCAGAACCCCATCGGCAGGTCATCCCGTTCCAACCCGGTAACCTACATCAAGGCGTGGGATGATATCCGCAAGCTGTTTGCCGATCAGCCCGCCTCACGCTACAACGGCTTCAAACCCTCCCACTTTTCCTTCAATGTGGAAGGAGGACGTTGCGAGGAATGCCAGGGAGAAGGGATTATCCGGGTGGAAATGCAGTTTATGGCCGATGTGGAACTGGTTTGCGAAAGCTGCGGAGGAAAACGCTTCAAGGATGATGTGCTTGAAGTTCAATACAGGGGAAAAAATATCTATGACGTGCTGCAGCTCACCATCGACGAAGCCATCGAATTCTTCTCGGGCGACGAAGGTCCCGGACGAAAAATTTCAGCCCGGCTCCAACCCCTGGCCGATGTGGGACTGGGATACATCAAGCTGGGCCAGTCGTCCAGCACTCTCAGCGGGGGTGAGAGTCAGCGGGTTAAGCTGGCCTCCTTCCTGGGGAAAGACCCCAAAGCTGAAAAAATACTCTTCCTGTTCGACGAACCCACAACCGGTTTGCATTTTCACGACATCAACAAGCTGCTGCAATCTTTCCATGCATTGATCGAACAGGGTCATACCGTGATCATTATCGAACACAATTTGGAAGTAATCAAATCGGCTGACTGGGTCATCGATCTGGGTCCGGAAGGAGGAGAGGAAGGAGGCCGCGTACTCTTTGAAGGCACCCCGGCTGGCCTTGCCGGTGCAGGACATTCCTATACGGGCCGGTTTCTGAAACAGAAAATAGGGGCCGGAGAAGGATAGCCCGGGTATCCGATTCAGTCAGGCACATAAAAA
The DNA here is from genome assembly GCA_011049175.1 of Bacteroidota bacterium. Classification (GTDB taxonomy): domain Bacteria; phylum Bacteroidota; class Bacteroidia; order Bacteroidales; family VadinHA17; genus HyVt-105. The sequence continues at coordinate 36,481 of DSCJ01000025.1, forward strand.
GAGGCCGCCCATTCAGGACGGCCTCCGGCAAAAAGGTTAGGTTAGGTTAAGGGTGGTTATTATTTTTCCCGGAAGCCAAACATTATGGCCACACAACCGCTTTCGGCTTCCACAGGATTGTCATGCACCGCCAGAACCTTGATGGCAATTTTCAGCTGCTGGCTTGAATCGAGCCTGAAATCCCATATTCTGGCGTAATTATTGTCTTTATTGCTGTACAGCACGTTCTTGTTGGCATCAATTACCTCAAAATGTATTTCGGGAAGAGCATCGGATCCGCAAATAGCAATTCTGTATTCCTGATCCGAATAAAATGTTTTATACAATTCGGCTTCTTCTCCTTCGGTCAGTATAGCTGCATGATAGTTCCCATCATGAAGATAGGGACTCAATTCCATCTTACATATCTTTTTGGCAAATCCTTTACACTGCGCGCTGGCAGACGAAGGAAGAAGAAAAGCCAAAATGGAAAGCAGAAATATTCCCTGGATCAGTTTTTTCATAACGAAGAATATTTTTATAATACGAATTCGGTTCTGATGGCTTTCACTTTGTCACTCAGCTCGGCAAAAATTTCGGGGGAGAGACTGGACTGGGTTACCGATTTCAGGGTAGTGACATTGGACTCTTCATCGTATTCGGGTTGTATTTCTGAAGTAGTTACCTTGATCTTGTCGAAAATTTCTTTCAGTTCGTAAATATCTTCCAGTATGGAGGCAACGTCAGCATCCTGTTTGTTTTCCTCCAGCAGTTTGATCACAATATCTAGGGAGAGTTTCTGATCGACGATCCTGTCCACCAGTTTATTGCCTTCAAATTCGCTGCGGTTCACCAGTTCGGTGGCAATATACAATCCTTCTATCCAGCCTCCTACCAGCACCATGGCTGCAATGGCAGGACGATCGTTTTCAGCAAGGAAAGAACTGGAATTCATGAAAGTTTCCGAGATAATATCCATGATCTCATCCCGGTTGTTCACATTTTCTTCCAGCCGTTCGATGGTGGTATTGTCGATCGCGTCCAGTATACCCAGCCCGTCAGCCATCCGCTTGGCCGCATTCATATAATTGATGGAAGCCTGGGTTTGATCATAAAGGCTGGCGAAGCTGAGGTTACAGGTGTAAATTCCCAGATTCACGGCCTGGCTTTTCTTGGTATTGTAGTTGGGGGCATTTTCCACCGGATTCAGCAGGGCCGCATCATAGGTTGCACCGGCCGATTTGATCAGCAGGGCGGTCTCCAGAGGAGAAGGCAGGGAATAGAAAATTTTCTTGGCCTCACTGATATCCTCGAAAATATCCTGGTTCACCTCGGTCATATCCACAGTCACTTCCGTTTCGGGGGTTTTGTTCCCGCCCGATTTGCAGCCAACCAGATACCCGGCAAACAAAATGGCCGGCAGGTATTTGAAAATGGCGGGTTTCAAAGAAAGAAGCTTCATAATACGCTGTTTTTTAGTGCAATTGCTTACTGTTTGGACGTATCGTAAAAGTAAAATTAATATTTTTTTTTTAATTACAAAACAGCCTAACTTTGTCCGGCTGTGGTATCCGGGCTTCCGACGAACGGAATATTTTTCACAAGGTATTACAATTTTCCTTTCTTTGTAAATGATAAGAGGTTTTTTTTCGAAAATAGAATGAACGTAATGGTATAGGAATGCCCCGGAAAGACATCCGCAAAATAAGGGAACAGATACGGTCGGGTAATCCGGCCTATGTGATGGAAGGCATCAGAATATGCCGTGACCATGAAGAAGCCGACATCCTTAGCGACCTGGTCAGGGTGCTGGGTATGGATACGGCCCCTTCGCTCAGGCAGGCTATTCTGGGACTGATCTCCGACCTGAACAGCCAGCATGCTGTTCCGGTACTGGTGAGGGCAATCAGGGAAAATCCCCGGCATCCCTGTCTGCAGGAGATCCTGGCGGCCTGCTGGCAATCGAGAATGATCTTCCATGAACACATCCCGTTCCTGATCGATCTGATCATTTCGGGAGATTACATGATCAGCCTCGAATCATTGACCATTCTGGAAAATGCCTCCGAGCTGGCCGGCAGGGATATCCTGGAAAAAGAACTCAACCGCCTGGAAACACACATACCCCGGATGAATTCCGATAAGCAGAATCTGGTAAGGGAAATGATCAGAGGGCTTCGTCATCCGGTCTGAGGAAAACGGATATCAGTGGTGCCCTGAAAAATATTTCATGAACTGAGAACGTTCATATACCGCCGGATCGGGCAGGTTCTTATAGTTCATTTTCCCCCTGAACTCGTCCAGTGACCGGTATGAATGGTCTTTCATCCACTGTTCCACCTGTCGTTTCATAACCCCCAGGTGCCGGGGACCCTTTTGGTACAGGACAGAACAAACCTGGGCCACCTGCGCGCCCGCCAGAAGCTGTTTCACAACAGCCATCCCGTCGTGTATCCCGGTGGAAGCAGCCACATCCATTTTCTCCACCATACTGGTAACAATACCCACCCAGCGCAGGGAATGACTGATATCGGACGGTGTACTGAACACACTGGCCGCCGTAAAGTGCATCTTTTCCGGGTCTATATCGGGTTCGTAGAAACGGTTGAAAAGAACCACGCCGTTTACCTTTCTTTTGTAAAGCTGATCCAACAGGTACACCAGGTTTGTAAATCCCTGGCCCAGCTTGAAAGCCACCGGAACAGAGATATGCTCCCTGATCTTTTCGGCCAGGGAAAAATAGGTCTCTTCCCACGTATGACAGCGAACATCCGGATCAAGAGGTAGAAAATACATGTTCACCTCAATGGCATCGGCACCCGCTTCCTCCATCCTTCTGGCAAAAGCGGTCCATTCGCCTGCAGACACACAGTTCACACTGGCAATAACCGGTATTTTCACCTCTTTCTTTACTTTTTCTATCAGGCCGAGATACTGGTCGATGCTGTTATTCTTTGTGTAATACCTGATATAATCGCCAGCTTCGGGATAATCATGGGATGCAGCCAGTTTCCCGGCTTCGTACATGATCTGTTCCTCAAAAAGGGATTTCAGTACCACGGCGCCCGCCCCCTGCTCTTCCATGATCCGGATCTTGTCGGGCTGGCCGGTCAGACCGCTGCTGGCCGCCACAATGGGGGTGGGAAGCTTTAATCCCAGATAGGTAGTTTCCAGTGGATTCATTTTTATGGATATTACAGTTTCGATCTAACGAATTAAATGGCACAGCTCCGTTCACCGAAAATCAGGCTTCCTATCCTGACCATGGTGGCTCCTTCTTCCAGGGCTACGGGATAGTCGCCCGACATTCCCATGGATATCTCACAAAAATGGTCGTCGTTACGAAAATAATCGTTTTTCAGGGTACGGAAAATCCCTGCCAGTTGCCTGAACTCTTTTCTTACCTGATCCATACAATCGGTAAAGGTAGCCATGCCCATTACTCCGAGTATCTTCACATGGTTCAATTCCCGGAATTGAGAAGAATCCAGCATTTCCCGGGCTTCCTGCATATCGAGGCCGAATTTGGTCTCCTCCCCGGCAATATGAAACTGAAGAAGGCAGGGAATAACCCGTCCGTTCTTCCTGCCTTCCTTATTGATCACCCTGAGCAGCTTCATGCTGTCGACCGACTGGATGAGGCTGACAAAGGGAGCCAGGTATTTCACCTTGTTCGATTGCAGATGTCCCACCATATGCCATTCGATATCCAGGGGCAGGGCCTCCCTTTTCGATACCAGCTCCTGTACCTTGTTTTCACCGAATACCCGGTGGCCGGTCTCGTACGCCTGCATAATCTCTTCGGGCGACTTGGTTTTGGAAATAGCCACCAGGGTCACACCCGCAGGCAGTTCCTCTTTCAGATGCCTGATATTTTCTGCAATGTTCACCGGTATTTCCTGCATCTGTATTCCGCTCCTTTCATTCGAGGCTGTGAACAATCAGTCCGCTTCGCAGTTTGGGTTCGAACCAGGTGGTTTTGGGAGGCATGATATTCCCCGAATCGGCAATCCTGATCAGCTGGTCTATGGAAACAGGATACAGGGCAAAGGCCGCCGCCATTTCGCCGCTGTCAACCCTTCGCTTCAGCTCATCAAGCCCGCGTATGCCTCCCACAAAATCGATCCGCTTGGAAGTACGCAGGTCTTCAATACCCAGCAGGGGTTTCAGTACATGATTGGTAAGCACCGTCACATCAAGTACCCCGATGGGATCGTTGGGATCATATGTGCCTTCTTTTGCCGTGAGCGAGTACCATGTTCCATCGAGGTACATAGAGAAATGATGCAGGGCGGCCGGACGGATTGGCTCACTGCCGCCGGGTTCTACCACAAAGGCTTTCTCCAGCTTTTTCAGGAACTCCTCCGTACTGTGCCCGTTCAGGTCTTTCACCACCCGGTTGTAATCAATGATCGATAGCTGGTTGGAAGGGAAATGCACTGCCAGAAAGTAGTTGTATTCTTCTTTTCCCGTATGACGGGGATTTTTGTCCCTCATTTCCTTGCCCACCAGTGCCGCAGCGGCAGTACGGTGATGCCCGTCGGCTACGTATACATAATCCACCGCAGCAAACAGGTTGACCAGTCTCGATATCACCGCTTTGTCACGGATCAACCAGAAATGGTGTCCGAAACCGTCATCTGCCGTAAAATCGTATTCGGGCTCATGCCGCACGGTTTCAGCAATGATCTCATCAATTTCCTTCACCGGATGGTAAGTAAAAAATACCGGTTCGTAGTTCATCCGGCTGACACGGACATGGTTTTTGCGGTCTTCTTCCTTGTCGGGGCGGGTCAGCTCATGCTTGCGGATCACATTGTTCACATAATCTTCCACCCCGGCACACCCAACCAGTCCGTACTGCGTACGGCCGTTCATGGTTTGGGCATAGACGTACAGGTATTCGTCAGGGTCCTGAAACAGGATACCCTCTTTAACCAGCCGGTCGAAATTCTCCTTGCCTTTTTTATAGACCTCCGGGCTGTGTTCATCCACTTCGTCGGGCAGGTCAATTTCAGGTTTCACCACATGCAGGAACGAATAAGGATTTCCTGCCGCTTCATTTTTTGCCTCATCACGATTCAACACATCATACGGTCTGGAGGCGATCAGGGATACTTTTTCCTTCACCGGCCTGATCCCTCTGAACGGTTTTAATATCGCCATAGATTCTTACGGTTTTTTTCTACTTGTTTACCTGGAAACGTGTGTCTCCTTTTTTAAAATAATCAACTATCTGCCGTGCAGCAGCCACACCGGCATTGATATTGGCCTCGGCCGTCTGGGCGCCCATCTTTTTCGGGGTAAAATAGAACCTGCCGGGAAACTCCTTCTCGAGAAGCTCCTTGTTATCGGGGGCAATATCCGATACATAGCCAAAATCGGGACGTTCCCGGAACATCCGCACCAGGGAATCTTCGTCCACTATTTCCTTTCTGGCCGTATTAACCAGAACAGCTCCCTGAGGCATAAGCGAAAGCAGGGAATAATTCACAGATCCCCGGGTTTCATCGTTTAGCGGCATGTGCAGCGAAACATACTGGCAGGTACGGTACAATTCTTCCACGCTGGAAAGAAAGATCAATTCTTTCCGGGCCACCTGCTTTTTCTCAACATAAGGATCGACAATATACACGGTCATGTCAAATCCCTGAGCTATACGGGCTACCTGTTTCCCCACATTTCCGAATGCACAGATCCCCAGCTTTTTTCCCTTAAGCTCTGTACCCGGTTTTCCGTTGAAGTGGTTCCGGGCAAAATACACCATCATTCCCAGGGCCAGTTCGGCTACCGCATTGGCATTCTGTCCGGGAGTGTTCATGGCCACCACCCCCTTGCCGGTACATGTTGCGAGGTCAATATTGTCATAGCCGGAACCCGCCCTCACTACCACTTTCAGGGATTTTGCAGCATCAAGCACTTCGGCATCGACCACGTCACTGCGTACGATCAGGGCATCGACTCCTTCCACAGCCTTGAGCAGCTCAGACTTTTCGGTATATTTTTCAAGCAACTGGAGCTTGTAACCGGCCTCGTCGGCGATCTTCCTGATCAGATCGACGGCCTCCGGAGCAAAAGGTTTTTCGGTTGCTACCAGAATGGTTTTCATAATAATATTAAATTAAATTTACATATTATTTAACTAATACTATATATCATTAATATTAATATTAACAATATTTAATTCATAATTAATATTACTTAACTTTATTTGCTTCATATTCTTTCATAGTATCGGCCAGCAGCTTCACGCTTTGAAGTTCAAGGGCATTATAGCACGAAGCCCGGAAACCACCCACCGAACGGTGGCCTTTAATCCCTACAATGCCTTTTGCAGCGGCATAGCTGATAAAGTCGGGTTCCAGTTCCTTGTATTCCGGTTTCATTACAAAGCAAATATTCATGCGCGAACGATCTTCCTGAACGGCCGTCCCCACGAACATGCGGCTTTCGTCAATGGTTTTATAAAGCAGATCGGCCCGGGCTTTGGCAAGCTTCTCCATTTCTTTCACACCGCCCATATTTTTCACCCACAGAAGGGTTTCTCTCACGGCATATACGTTGACCACGGGAGGAGTATTGAACATGGAACCCTTTGACAGATGGGTTTCATATTTCAGGATCCTGGGGATGGGCCTGTCGGCCACTTTTTCCAGCAGTTCATCCCAGATAATGATAAAAGTTACACCTGCGGGGCCCATATTTTTCTGGGCACCTCCATAGATCATGGCATATTTTGATACATCCACCGGGCGGCTGAGAATATCGGACGACATATCGGCAATAAGGGGAACCGGCGAATCGGGATCGGTAAGCATTTCTGTACCGAAAATGGTGTTATTGGTTGTAATATGGAAATAATCGGCATCTTCAGGAATGCGATATCCTTTGGGTACATAGGTGAAGTTTTTGTCTTCGCTGGAAGCCAGCACATCCACCTGTCCGAACACTTTGGCTTCCCTGATGGCATTGCCGGCCCAGGTTCCGGTATGCAGATAGGCAGCCTTGGTTTTCAGGAAGTTCATGGGAATCATGGCAAATTGCAGGCTGGCCCCTCCCCCCAGGAACAGGACCGAATATCCCCGGGGAACATCGAGCAGCTCTTTCAACAGGCTCATGGCATCTTCCATCACGGCCTCAAAATCTTTTCCCCGGTGGGAAACTTCCATAACAGACATTCCCGATTGATTCAGTTCACGTACGGCATTTGCGGTATTTTCAAGTACCGGTTCCGGAAGTTTGCAGGGACCCGGATTAAAAATGTGTTTTTTCATGGCAAAAGAATATTTGGGTTAGTTGAATAATAATTTATTCGGATTTGTAAAAGGGCATTTTCACCACTTCGGCTTCCAGGCTTTTGTTCCTTACCTGAATAAAAAGCCTGGTGCCCGGCGATGCCAGGGAAACCTCAACATATCCCATTCCGATGCCTCTGTTCAGCATGGGCGACATGGTACCGGAGGTCACTTCGCCCACCTGTTTCCCGGAGGCATCCATAATAGGATAATGCTGCCTCGGGATTCCTCTTTCCAGCAATTCAAAACCCACCAGTTTTCTTTTCACCCCTTCTTTCTTCTGTTTTTCCAGAAATTCCCTGTCAATAAAATCATTCCCTTCCACAAACCGGGTGATCCATCCCAGGCCTGCCTCCAGAGGCGAGGTGGTATCGTCAATATCATTTCCGTACAGGCAAAAACCCATTTCCAGCCTCAGGGTATCCCTGGCAGCCAGGCCGGCCGGTTTGATTCCTTCCTCTTTTCCGGCTTCGAAAACGGCATCCCATATTTTCCCGGCGTATTCATTGGGGAAATACAGTTCGAACCCACCGGCTCCGGTATATCCGGTGGCCGATATAATCACATCTTTTACGCCGGCCAGTTCACCAGCCACGAAAGTATAATATTTTATGCCGTCCAGATCAACCGGGGTCAGTTTCTGCAACACGTTTGCGGCCAGCGGTCCCTGAACTGCCAGCTGGGATATTTCCGCAGATGCATTGATCAGCTCGGCCCCCCCGTTGTTCTGTTCGTTCACCCATTTCCAGTCCTTTTCAATATTGGCCGCATTTACTACCAGCAGGTACTCTTCATGCCCGAACCGGTAAACCAGCAGGTCATCCACAATTCCTCCCCGGCCGTTGGGGAAACAGGTATACTGCACCCTGCCGTCCTGCAACCGGGCCAGGTCGTTGGAAGTAAGCCTTTGCACCAGATTGTATGCTTTCGGACCTTTACACCAGAATTCTCCCATGTGCGATACATCGAACACTCCCACCCCTTTTCGTACGGTGCGGTGTTCATCCATCACGCCGGTATATTCCACGGGCATCAGAAAGCCGGCAAAAGGCACCATTCTGGCGCCCAGGGCGGTATGCTTGTTTGAAAGAGCTGTTTTTTTCATAAACAGGAAAGAAATGACAGGTTTGTGAACAAATGTACCAATTTTTCGCTGGAAAAAAGACAGATGAAAATCAGTTTTTCCCCGGAAGCGGGTTGTTTCAAAACACACAGAAAGGAGAACAAGGCAAAAGGCCCGCCACATAATCGGCAGGCCTTTCATAACCGGTAAGTAAGAACGGGTCGCGGATTCAGCTACTTGCTGAGAATTTCAAATTCCACCCGTCTGTTCTGTGCCCTTCCCTCTTCCGTGTCGTTGCTGGCAATCGGACGGGTATAGGCATAACCCTTATATTCCAGTCGCGACGGATCAATTCCGCTGGTTATCAGATAATCCACCACGGCTTTGGCCCGGGCTTCCGAAAGACGGGTATTGCTTTCAAGCGAACCGATATTATCGGTATGTCCCGAAACCTCAATGCGCATGGTGGGATTGGTGGTCAGCAGCTTGAACACCCGGTTCAGCTCAGGGTATGATTCGGGGGTAAGCTTTGCCGAATTAAACTCGAAGAAGATGTTTTTCAGGATCACCGTCTCACCCACCTGTAATTTTTTTAGGAAGAAATTCCTGATCATTTCCTTATCATCGGTGTCTTTCGGCAGGTCGATCACATCCAGATAGAGCATATATCCTTCCGAAGTAATTTCCACCCCGTAACTTTTTCTTTCGGTAAGGGTAAAGCGGAAATTACCTGTCTGAGGATTGGAAATGGTGGTGGCGATCACCCGGTTCCTGTCCAGATCGATCAGATCGATCTTGGCTGCCACCGGGTTGGTGGTGCCTTCTTCCAGCACGGTACCCAGCAGCCGGAAGGTGGTATCCACGGGAGGAGCTACCTGTTCCACAATTCTTACGGTATCTTTAACCACCATTACCACGGTATCCACCTTCGGCAGCGGTTCGGGTTCTTCAACCACTTCCGGTTCGGGTTCGGGAGGAGGCAGATACCTGATGCGGTAAATATCCTTCCAGCCCAGACTGGATTCCAGAGTGGCGGAATAGTAAGCAATAGCGGTATCGGGGGTGGTTTTGTAGAACACCTCATCTCCCGGGGTATTGATGGGATAACCCAGGTTGACGGGAGTCGCCCATTCCCCGTTTTCATCCCGTACGGTCATAAACACATCGTACCCCCCCATGGTATTGTGCCCTTTCGAGCTGAAATACAGGGTATCGCCCGAAGGCGCAGCGTGCACACCCTCCTCATCCCGGGGAGTATTGACCACCTGGCCCAGGTTCACCGGATCGGTCCATTTGCCTTTTTCGTCCAGCCGGCTGTAGAAAATATCTTTTCCCCCGTAGCTTTCTTTCGGAAAAGCAGAAACAAAAAACAATTCCGTCATTTCGCGGTTGAAAGTCAGGGAAGTTTCCTTGTAGCGGGTATTGAATATACCCGAAAGCCTCCGCGGAGACTGCCATTTATTCTTCACATTCAGCGTGGAATACAGGTTTCCCCCTTTCTTCTTGCCAATATACAGGTACAGTTCCTGGTTATCGGGCGCCAGGTAGAGAGCCGATTCGTTTCCTTTGCTGTTGACCGGCTTGCCCAGGTCCTCGGCCTTTTCCCATGATGTGCCGTTATAATAGCTGTAATAAATATCTTCGTAGTATTTGTTGTCGAGTGGATGTCGCCGGTCATGACCCTCGAAAGGCCTTCGTGAGGTAAAATACATACGGGCTCCCGTTGACGATAACACAGGATTGTAATCGTCATACGACGAATTAATGTTTCCACCCAGATTGGTAATTTCCACCCTGAGGGTATCCTTTACCAGTTCTTTACCGTGCCTGCATTCCTGTATCCATTTTTCCACATCCACATCGAGCCGTTTTTTCTCTTTCTCGCTCAGACTGTCGAGATAAGTCCGGTACCCGATAATGGCTTCATCGAACATCATATTGTAATGGCAGGCACGGGCCATCATCAGGGGGAGTTCAGGAGTCAGGTTTTCATCGAATTCGGAAGCAATCTGAAAATACCTGAGTGATTCCCGGGGCTTATCGGAATACAGATAAGCCACTCCGAGTTTGAAGTTCAGGGCCGGATCGAATTCATTGTATGATTTGGCCTGCAGGTAATGTTGAATGGCCAGGTCGAAGGTGCCTATCCCTTCCCTGAACCATTTATCCCCGGCACGGATATGATTCCAGGCCTGATCGAACCCCTGGGGCTCCTTCATGAAATCCGATCGTTTTATCCTCAGAAAAGGCTGGGCCGGCATTGATTCAGCCATGATGAACAGCCCAATACAGAGCAACGAATGCAGTATTAACGATTTTCTCATCATAACATGCGTTTGTTGTGATTCAGATATACGTAAAAGTTTTAAAAGTACTAATTTTTTCTTCCCCTGTTTGCAGCATACCGAAAAATAAAAGAGAACAATTTTATAATGTGTATTATTATCAGTATATCTTTACGAAAAAAAGCGAGGAAGGTTATTATCAGGTTGTTTTTGAGGATATGAAAATATTTATTATTTTTAAATAATGTCAATTTTTGTTACCTTCAATCGTTCATGACGCTAACATCATGAACCTGTTTATCTTATAATCTAATTTTATGACCGGAAAGGAATCATTGGTAAATTTGAAGTATCTTGAGGAAATGACGGGGGGAAGCAAGGAACTGGTAAAGGAAATGATCGATATTTTCATCAGCCAGGTACCTGAATTCATTGAAGAAATGAGGGAACTGCATAAGAAAAATGACTGGCATTCGCTCGGATTGCTTGCTCACAAGGCCAAATCATCGGTGGCTATTATGGGCATGGAGGAACAGGCCGCCAGGCTGAAAATGCTGGAGCAACTAACAAAGGAAGGAAAGGAAACCGGGCAATACGAAAACTATATCAACCAGTTTGAGAAAAACTGCCTCAGGGCAATTGAGGAACTGCAACTGGTGAAAAACAACCTGTAAACCCATTAACATGAGCGGTAATCTGCTGAAAACCGAAAAAATTGACAACATTGACGTAGTTTCCTTCGAAAATGTAAAAAAGTTCAATGCCCTGATTTCAGAACCGGTGAAGGAAGAGCTGACGAGTTTTTTTAACAAGCCCAATACCAGGCTGATTCTCAACCTGGAGGGCATCAATTACATTGACAGTTCGGGTTTCGGGGTATTCCTTTCCGTAATGAAAACCGCCAACAACAATTACGGCCATTTCAAGTTGTGCAATATCTCCCCTGAAGTAATGGAGTTATTCAAGCTTCTTCAGCTGCACAATATTTTCGAAATTTACGACGATCTGGAAGACTGCCTGAAAAGTTACAGTTAGAACGGGGGCAGGTGCTCCTACAAAAAAATCCGGCTGGCGGCCGGATTTTTATTTTTCCTCTTTTTCTTTTTCCTGAACAGGGGCATTGCGGAAAACAATCCCGTCTTTTTCGCCATCGATCACAATGTTTCTGTCTTTGCTGATCTTTCCGTTCAGGATGGTACGGGCCATTTCATTCAACACCTGCCTCTGGATGATCCGTTTGATCGGCCGGGCACCGAACTGGGGGTCATATCCCTGGGCAGCAATCAGCGCCACGGCTTCATCCGTGTAGCGGGCATGCACCTGGTTTTTCTCCAGCATGGCCACCACCTGATCCATTTGCAGGCGCACAATTTGACGGATCTCTTCCTCAGTAAGCGGATTGAATACAATGATTTCGTCAATCCTGTTCAGGAATTCAGGACGTATGCTCCGTTTCAGCAATTCGAGCACTTCAACACGGGTTTTTTCTATCAGTTCACCCCGGTTCTCACGGGTCATTTTTCCGAGGTATTCCTGGATAATATGCGAGCCCACGTTGGACGTCATGATAATGATGGTATTCCTGAAGTTAGCCGTACGTCCCTTGTTATCGGTCAGCCGGCCGTCGTCGAGCACCTGGAGCAGGATATTGAACACATCGGGATGGGCCTTTTCAATCTCATCGAGCAGGACCACCGAATACGGCTTACGCCGCACCGCTTCGGTAAGCTGTCCCCCTTCGTCGTATCCCACATACCCGGGAGGTGCCCCGATCAATCTCGACACCGAATGGCGCTCCTGGTACTCTGACATATCGATACGGGTCATGAGATTTTCATCATTGAAAAGAAACTCCGCCAGGGCACGGGCCAGTTCGGTTTTTCCCACACCGGTGGTACCCAAGAAGATAAACGACCCGATGGGCCGGCGGTTATCCTGCAATCCTGCCCGGCTTCTCCTGACAGCATCGGCCACAGCAGCAATGGCTTCGTCCTGACCCACCACGCGGCGGTGCAGTTCATTTTCCAGGTGCAGCAGTTTTTCCCTTTCACTCCGGAGCATGCGGCTCACGGGAATACCGGTCCATTTCGAAACCACCTCGGCAATATCTTCGGCACTCACCTCTTCTTTGATGAGTGGTGAGTCGCCCTGTTTCTCCTGCAATTTTTTATTCAGCTCCACGATCCGTTGCTCGGCTTCCTTGATCTTGCCGTACCTCAATTCAGCCACCCGGCCATAGTTACCCTCACGTTCGGCTTTTTCCGCCTCGAAACGCATGCTCTCCACCTGCTCCCTGATTTTCTGGATTTCCTCCACCAGTTTGCGCTCTTCTTCCCACTTGGCCCGCAGATGATTCCTTTCATCATTCAGGTTTGCCAGTTCGCTCCCGAGGGCCGAAAGTTTTTCCCTGTCGCCTTCGCGTTTGATGGCAGCCCTTTCGATCTCCAGCTGTTTTACGCGGCGTTCTATTTCATCAATCTCCTCGGGCAGGCTGTTCATCTCCAGCCGGAGCCTCGATGCCGCCTCATCGATCAGGTCAATGGCTTTGTCGGGAAGGAATCTTTCGGTGATATACCGCTGTGAAAGTTCCACGGCGGCAATAATGGCTTCATCCCTGATCCTCACCTTATGATGGTTCTCATACCTTTCTTTCAGGCCCCTGAGGATGGAAACCGCACTGGCAGCGTCGGGCTCATCCACCATCACGACCTGGAACCTGCGTTCCAGCGCCTTGTCTTTTTCGAAATATTTCTGGTATTCGCCCAGGGTGGTGGCCCCGATGGCCCTGAGTTCACCGCGGGCCAGAGCGGGTTTCAGAATATTGGCCGCATCCATGGCTCCTTCACTTTTCCCGGCGCCTACCAGGGTATGTATCTCGTCAATAAACAACACGATATCCCCATCCGATGCCACCACTTCTTTCACTACAGCTTTGAGCCTTTCCTCGAACTCGCCCTTGTATTTGGCACCGGCCACCAGGGCTCCCATATCCAGGGAATACACCTGTTTGGTTTTCAGGTTTTCGGGCACATCGCCTTTCACAATGCGGTGCGCCAGCCCTTCGGCAATGGCTGTTTTCCCCACACCGGGTTCGCCGATCAGGATCGGATTGTTTTTGGTACGGCGGGAAAGGATCTGCAGGATCCGTCTGATCTCGTCATCCCTTCCGATCACAGGATCCAGCTTGCCGGTCCGGGCCATTTCATTCAGGTTGATGGCAAACCGGTTCAGGCTGTCGAAAGTATCTTCAGCCGTCTGGCTGTTCACTCTGGCTCCTTTTCTGAGCGACCCGATGGCCTGCATGAGGGCTTTTTCGGTGATCCCCTGATCCTTCATCATTCTGGACACCTGGTCGTTGCCGGCCAGTATCCCCAGAAGAATGTGCTCCACCGAAACAAACTGGTCGCCCATCGACTTCGATTTGCTGATGGCTTGCTGCAGGGCTTTGTTCCCGGCCTGCGACAGATAAGGCTCGCCTCCCGAAACCCTGGGGTATGATTGCAGAATGCTGTCAAGCACCTGCTCCAAACCCGATTCGGAAATCTGCAGCTTGCCCAGCAGGTATGATGAAATATTTTCACCATGGTGCAACACTCCCTTCAGCAAATGTCCGGGCTCTATGGCCTGATGCCCGAATCCTTCGGCAATCTGAAACGCATGTTGTACAGCTTCCTGTGCTTTTATTGTGAACTGATTCAGGTTCATATTTGTTAGTTTTATATATTATTGAATAGCTTTCCCACGTTCTTTACAGAATGATATCAAATGCATTGCCATGGTGAAGAAGTGGGATATTTCTGTAATATTGGCGTATATGATCCGGTTCGACCGGTCATTTTGACACCCGGATGAAAGACGACAACAAAACGTCTCATACGGATTTTTCGTACTTTTGTCAGAAGTATTAGACAATGAAAAACAAAGGGTTACATATTATTCTCATGATCAAGGTCGTGTTGCTGCTGTGCGGGCCTGGAGCCAGAGGACAGCAGGGATCGGACAACCTGTATTTTGCCGATCCCGATCAGAAGAAAGTGACCCTTCCATTCCGGTTCATCAATAACCTCTCAATCATTCCCCTGTTCATCAACAATTCCGACACCCTCTTCTTTGTACTGGATACCGGCCTCACCACTGCCATTCTCACGGAATTGTCTCTGAGTGACAGTCTTTCTCTTGAATACAGCCGGAGGGTAAGGCTGGGCGGCCTGGGGGAAGGCGAACCCATCCAGGCTCTTCACTCCACCGGCAACCGGTTCAGAATACACGGTATTGTGGGGTACGATCAGGACATGTATGTTCTGCTGCAGAATATATTCAATCTGTCCTCCCTGCTGGGAACCCGGGTACATGGGATTGTGGGCTACGATCTGTTCAATAATTTCATTATCGAAATGGATTACTCCCGCCGGCTGCTCACCCTGCATAATCCGATCTTTTATGAACCGAAAGATACAAGAAACAGCATCACCCTCCCCCTGGAAATGCAGGGTACAAAACCTTTTATTTCGGCAGAGATTGAACAGGAGGACGGATCCCGCATCAACGTCAAACTGCTGGTTGATCTCGGAGCAAGTCATGCTCTGTGGCTTGATCCCCACACCGACGAAAGGATCCGTTTGCCCGAAAAAACCGTTGAAACCTATCTGGGTACCGGCCTGAGCGGTCAGATCCACGGAGTACTCGGCAAGATCAATAAGCTGATCCTGGGGCCTTATGTTTTAAACGAACCCATTGTTGCGTATCCCGATTCACTCTCCACGGCACTTGCCACAAGACTGGGAGACCGGAACGGAAGCATCGGTTCCGAAGTGCTGAGGCGGTTCAATGTGGTCATTGACTACCCGAACAAAAAACTGACGCTCTCTCCGAATAGCTCGTTCCGTGACCGGTTCCGGCAGAATATGAGTGGTATTGAAATAGAGTCGACTATACCGGGTTTGCCTTACTATCAAATCACCTATATCAGAAAAAATTCGCCCGCCGACCGGGCCGGGCTGAGACGGGGCGACGAGATTATTTCCATCAACGACCAGTCGGCACTGAGTATGACCATAAACAAAATTTATGATATTTTTGAAAGCAAACCGGGGCGTAAGATCAGGATGACGGTTCGCCGCAGGGGTGAAAAGTTTAGAACAATTTTTTTTCTCGAAGACTGGCTGTAATCAGGATATTAACCCGGTCACCGGAATGCCTGTCGCCGCCCGCTATTTTAAAAAATCATCAAAATAGGCAGAAACCTTGTTCATTAGATGTACCCGGTCGCTCCCCCTGACATTATGCGGATGGGTGGGATACACAAAATAATCGGGCTGGGTTCCTGCCTGGATGCAGGCACGCAGAAAGGTAAGAGAATGCTGCCACACCACAACATCATCAAGAGCCCCGTGGATCACCAGCAACCTGCCCCTGAGATCACCCGCCCGTGACTTCAGATCCGACCGGGCATACCCTTCCGGATTTTCGTCGGGAGTGTCCATGTACCTTTCCCCGTACATCACTTCGTAAAATTTCCAGTCGGTTACCGGACCGCCGGCCACTCCCACTTTGAAAATCTCAGGATGCTGCAGCATAAGCGACAGGGTCATGAAGCCACCATAGCTCCATCCGTGCACCCCGATGCGGGCCGTATCTACCCAGGAGTGGGTTTTGAGCCATTCTATCCCCCGCATCTGGTCTTCTACCTCTATTTCCCCCAGCCTGCGGTGAATGATACTTTCAAAATCCATTCCCCGGTTGGCCGAGCCCCGGTTATCGAGGGTAAAAACCGCATACCCCCTCTGGGCCATGTAATGCGGCCATAGACCCGATTGTGCCAGCCATCCGTTTGTCACCAGCTGGGCATGAGGTCCGCCGTAAACATATACCACCACCGGATATTCCTTTTCAGGATCAAAGGGCACCGGTTTGATCAGCCGGTAATACAGGGGGGTAACCCCGTCACCGGCCGTAATGCTTCCCACTTCAATATCTCCCAGGGCATACTCCTCCAAAGGATTTTCCGATTTTTTCAGAATCCTGCCTTTTCTTTTCCCGGTTCCTGTAAGGGCGGTAACCAGTGGTGTGTCAATGTTCGACCAGTTATCCAGGAACCAGGTACCGTCGTCATTCAGAAGGGCCTGATGGGTTCCGGGTTCGGCAGTGAGACGTTTCAGGCGCCCCCCGGCCAGGGAAACCGTATATACCTGTCTTTCCAGCGGACCGGCTTCGGTTGCCTCGAAATATACATTACCACCTTTTCTGTCGAACCCCAGCAAGCGCGTTACTTCCCACTCTCCCCGGGTAATCTGGCGGATAAAGCCTTTCTGAAGATCGTACAGGTATAGATGATTGTAACCGTCCCTTCTCGACTGCCATACGAAGCGGGTGGAGCTTCCGGGAAGAAATAATGCCGGATGCTGAGGCTCCACATACCGTTCATCGCTTTCCTCGAACAGGGTCTTCACGAAACTCCCGTCAGATGCATCATAAAGCTTCATTTGCATGTGATTCTGTTCCCTGTTGAGATGGGCAACAAGAATATACTTTTCGTCTGGAGTCCAGGCCAGGTTGGTTAGATATTGCACGGCAGGCTCCCCTGTATCAAGATACAGAACTTCATCTGTTTCCGCATGGTACACCCCTACTTTCACCACCTCGCTCTCCATTCCTGCCATGGGATACCTTACAGGTTCGGGGGTAGCTACCCGGGTCATAAAGTTCACAATGGGGTATTTCGTTACGTTTCGTTCATCCTTCCGGTAAAAGGCCAGGCATTTCCCCGAAGGGCTGAAAAATATCCCCCCCGAGATACCGAACTCGTTGCGGTGGACCGACTGGCCGTATACCACTCCGTCGATCGAATCGGCGCTGATTTTTACTCTTTTTCCGCCGGCATGATCAATATAGAGCTGGTTCCCGCGGGTCCATGCCACAACCTGCCCGCCGGGCGCCATTTCAACAGTGCCGGCATCTCCCGGTATATTTATTACGGAAAGAATCTTTTTCCCGGTCATATCGGCACGGCAGAAAGCCGAAGAAGTGCGGAAAGCAATGGTGTTCGGGCCCTCCCACTCAAAACGGGGCATCCCGGAAGCCTTCTCAAGCATTCGTTTGCCGAGCATTCCGTTGAGGTCTTCCAGGGTAAAGGCAACCGTTTTGCCTGAACCATTTACCGACGACATATAAACCGTATCGTTTTCCACCCAGGTAAACGTATCCGGGCTGCGCCATTGCAACTGTCTGAACCGCGCGGGAGAAAAGGTGCCGTACCCGCCAAGCACGGCTTCTTCCATGGTAAACAGCTTACCCTGCCCGGCGGCAGGTCCTGTCAAAATAAAAACCAGGAAAGGAAACAGAATATGTTTCTTCATGAGTTGAGTAAATTTAAGGAGCAATAATAATGACCGTTTCTGATTTTTCAAAGAATAAAAAATGCAGATAGGAAAAGAAAGTAAAAGGGTTTTACTAAATTTAGCCACAAAACCCGGAAAAAGAATCATTCTGACCGATGAGTGAAAAGATATTAAAAGCCCTGATGCAACTTTTCGCGATCATCGCACGTCCGGAAAGCAATACACTGGACAGGAGATCGGTCGTCGAATCGCTACTGAAACGACAGCTCAACCAGGAACTGGTAAAAGAATACCTGATGGTATTTGACGGCTATTACAGCATCCATCAGGACCGTCAGAAAGAAAAAGACAAGAGAAAACACCGGATCAGTTCCAGTTCGGTGCGTGTACTGAAGATCTGCACTGAGATTAATGACGAACTCACCACCCGGCAGAAGATCATCGTTCTGTTTCAGTTACTCGAGTTTTCCAAATCAGACGGCGATACCGTAACCGATCAGGAACTGGAGTTCATCAAAACCGTAGCCGAAACCTTCAACATACCCGAAGATGAATACATCAGGCTAAAAGGATTTGTGCTGTACCCTTTCGAACAGGTACCCAATTCATCACGGGTAATGCTGATCGACAACAACAAGAAATTCACGCATCCCAAGGTGAAGCATATTTATGCTGAATCGATCCAGGGGCAGATCAGGATCCTGAATGTGGAGATCGCCAACATGTATCTGGTAAGGTATATAGGGCAGAGCGAACTGTATATGAACGGGCAGTTGATTCAGCAGGACAAGGTATATGTATTCAATACCGGGTCGTCGATCCGCGATCCAAAAAGCAAACCCATTTACTACGGGGATGTGATCAGCCAGTTTGTTGCCGAACTGCAGGAATCGAGGATTGTATACGAAGCCAGGGAGATAGAATATCATTTCAATGAAGGCAAGGTGGGTTTACACCGCATGAGTTTTGAGGCCGAATCGGGACGTCTGATCGGGATTATGGGAGCCAGCGGAGCAGGTAAATCGACCCTGCTGAATGTACTGAACGGCAGCAACCACCCTTCAAATGGCCAGGTGATTATCAACGGCATGGACATTCACAGGGAAAAAGAAAAGGTGGAAGGCCTCATCGGGTTCGTGTCGCAGGATGATCTGCTGATCGAGGAACTTACCGTTTACCAGAACCTGTATTACAATGCCCGATTGTGCTTCGACAATTATACGGAAGAAGAACTGGTGGAAGCGGTTGTCAGGGTGCTGCAAAACCTAGGCCTTTATGAAATCAAAGACATACAGGTTGGCACTCCTCTTAATAAAAAGATCAGCGGTGGACAGCGAAAAAGGCTGAATATTGCCCTGGAACTGATCAGGGAGCCGGCGGTTCTGTTCCTCGACGAGCCCACCTCGGGATTGTCAAGCCGGGATTCGGAGAATATCATGGACCTGCTGAAGGAACTGACGCTGAAAGGGAAACTGGTATTCGTCGTGATCCACCAGCCTTCGTCGGATATATTCAAAATGTTCGACAAGCTGCTGATTCTTGACACCGGCGGTTACCTGATTTACGACGGCGATCCCATCGAATCGATCATTTATTTCAAGTCGAGAATCCATCACGCCAACTGGAATGAGAGCGAATGCCACGTGTGCGGGAATGTCAATCCGGAACAGATATTCAACATTGTAGAAGCCAATGTGCTGGATGAATACGGCAAAGTGACCCCCACCCGTAAAATCAGCCCGGAGGAATGGAATGAGTATTACCAGGAGTTTGTGAAAAACACCCGGAAAAAACTGAAACCGTCTACCGATGTTCCGAAAATATCTTTCAAAATACCCAACAAATTAAAGCAGTTCAGGGTATTTGTCCAGCGCGATATTCTTTCGAAACTGGCCAATGTGCAATACCTGTCCATTACTTTTCTGGAAGCCCCGGTGCTGGCACTGCTGCTCTCGTTTCTTATCAAGTATTACGATGTGGGGGCAGGGAACGAATACGGATATACCCTGTTCAATAACAGCAATATCCCGGTATACCTTTTTATGGGGGTGATCATTGCCATTTTCATGGGTCTGAGCGTGAGTGCGGAAGAAATCATCAAAGACCGGAAAATCCTGAAACGGGAAGCGTTTCTGAATTTGAGCTGGGGAAGTTATGTCATGTCGAAGGTAACCGTCCAGTTTGCCATTTCGGCCATTCAGGCACTGACCTTTGTATTGATAGGGAACAGCATCATCGAGATCAGGGGCATGTACTGGCAATACTGGCTCATCTTATTCAGTTGCTGGGCTTCGGCCAATATGATGGGCATGGTCATATCCGACAGTTTCAAGACGGTGGTGACCATTTACATCCTGATCCCCTTTCTGGTCATTCCCCAGATTATCCTGAGCGGGATTATTGTTAAGTATGAGAAGCTGAACCCGCTGATTTCCAATCCTAAGACTATTCCCTGGTACGGAGAGCTGATCACCGCCCGCTGGGGTTATGAAGCCCTGGCCGTGTATCAGTTCAAGGAAAACGCTTTCGAAAGGAATTTCTATGACATTGACAAGATCAGAAGCAATGCCGATTTCAAAAAGCTTTACTGGAGTACCAGCATGGATAACAAGCTTGATAAGATTGGAATGAACATGGCCGGCAAGGAAAAGGAGGAAGTGTTGAAGAAAGACCTGAAGCTGGTAAGGAATGAAATTGGCAAGGAACTGGCCCGCAATCCCCATATCCCTTTCGGTTATATGGAACAGTTGTATCCTGACCGGATCACACCCGAAGTTCTGGATGCTGCCAGAACCTATATTGAAACCGTCAGGGTTTACAACCGGAAACGTTCCAATGCCGCCCTGCAACGGCGGGATGAAATTATTCAGGATTTGATGGATCGCCTGGGCCGGGAAGGGTTCAATCAGTTGCAACGCAACCATAAAAATGACCAGCTAACCGAATTTGTTACCAATGCCAACGAAACCAGCCGGATTATCGAATACAAGGACGACCTGATCCAGAAAATGGATCCCATCTATATGGATCCGGAACATCCCTTTATCAAAGCCCATTTTTATGCCCCGCAGAAAAGGTTTTTAGGATATACCGTCGACACCTTCTGGATGAACCTGGTCGTGATCTGGGTAATGACCGCGATTTTCCTCATCGCATTGTATTACCGGTGGCTGAAAAAGTTCCTCGATTTCGCGGAACGGTTAAGCAGCCGGTTCTCCAGCCGGGAAGAAGCTGAGGAAAACTAAAAATGCATCATGGGACAGGGGAACCTGAATCAGGATTAAAAAGAAAAAGGCTGCCCTTTTGAGACAGCCTCCTTTTTTCCCGGCATCACCGGGGGGATATCATTATTCCACAATCTCTATCATTTTAAAAGGTATACGAATGATCGACTCATAATCCTCTCCGGCTTCGAGCATATCCTCATCGTCTTCCTCATAGTACCAGTTGATCTCCACTTCGTTTTTGGCCTTGTGAATGGCCTCCAGTTTTTTGAAAACATCCAGGATGCATTTGGAGGAGCTCGTATTGAAGTATTCAAGTTGGATGTTCACCACCGTTTTATCCAGCGGATTTTTCTTGTATTCTTCCAGCCAGTCCACCAAAGGTTTGTAAAACTCAATGGAATTTTCAGGAATGGATCTCCCTTTGATCTCGATAATTCCCTCTTCCGCATTGAACTTTACCGACGGAGTCTTAGGTGTTCCCTCAATGTTAATTGGTTCCAGTTCCATATGTGATGCAATTTATTATTTTATTTTATGATGATTTTTCAGAGACAAAAACATCCAGGTTGAAAAAATAGTAATCATTATTGAAATTATGAAAAACATAATTCAGTTTATTGCCTGTTTTGCGGGCAATATCCACCAGGCCGAGCCCTCCTCCTCCCTTGTCTGATATTTTCTGATGATTCAGTATAAATTTGTACATGTCTTTCAGCTCTTCCCTGGAAAGTGAATTGATCTTGTCAATCTTGTCTTTCAGGTATTTGATTTTTTCCGACCTGATAAAATTCCCGGTGGCAATCTTATAGGAATCGTCTACCCTGGAAACCACCAGCACACCGAACCTGCTTTCGTATTCATCCCTGTAATCCTCGGGCAGATCATCTATGTGATGATACAGGTTTTGAAGGCTTTCTACCAGCACATTGTAAACCTTCTTCCTGAGCTTGACATCTTCATTGTACTCCTGAAGTTTGCCCTCCACAACATCCAGGGCATGGTTGATGATTTCCGTGGTAATACTGCCCTTATATGAAAGAAGCACATGCCCCCCGTCCAATTCCTTGAAGAAATCGTCAACATTGAAGCCCATCTCAGGATGTTGTTGTTCCTTGCTCAATGTAAAAGTATAGAAAATAAATCATTAACTGAACAAATATAAAAAGAATTCCAACTTATCAGAGTGCACCTTTTCACCCGTTGCCATTTGCTGTCATTTTTTTTCTATCTGTTCTTCCCGGTATCCGCTTTTATTCTGTGACCGGCAACGTTCCGCAAAGGTTGCTTCAGATATTTGGTTTTTTACGAAAGTTTGGAACTTTTTGACGAACCGGTATCATTCCCGGAGCCGTTATTTCCCGATTTCCGTGTCCCCGGATACAGATCATAACCGTAAAAATAACTTTCCAGCGGTCCGTTATACAGGGTAAAGCGCCTGGTGGTTTTCAGTCCCAGTGCGTTGAGTGCTTCCCGGTTCGATGAAAAGATCCAGGCTCTGTAACCTGTAAATTTATGCTTGAGAACATTTCCCACCTCCGAGTAAAAACTGAGCTGGTCGTTCATCTTCAGCCTTTCACCGTAAGGAGGATTCATAATGATTGTGCCTTCGGGAGCGGGTTTAACCAGTCCGTCAAAAGGTTTATGAGCAAGCCTGATGTGTCTTCGCAGGCCGGCCCGTTCTGCATTCCGTGCGGTAATATCAATGGCGGCTGCGGAAATATCCCCTCCCAGCAGGAGGGGTGCTTCGTGTATTTCATTCTCATGGGCCCTGTTCACCACTTCGCGCCAGAGATCCGGGTTATGATTCTTCCATTTCTCGAAGGCAAATGCCCTGCGCCTGTAACCGGGGGGAATATTCATGGCCAGACGGGCAGCTTCCAGCAGGATGGTTCCCGATCCGCACATCGGATCAATGAACGGCGTACGCCGGTCCCAGCCCGAAAACATTACCAGAGCAGAGGCAAGCACCTCATTCAGGGGAGCATCCACCTGTTCGGCACGATACCCACGCTGGTGCAGCGACTCCCCCGAGCTGTCGAGCGACACCACGGCTCTGTCTTCCAGCATCAGGATATGTATCCGGATATCCGGATTTTCCAGGTCCACATCGGGCCGCTGACCCGTCAGTTCCCTGAAACGGTCGGCCACGGCATCCTTGGCCAGCAAGGCCGCGTACCGGGTATTGCGAAATATCTGCGACGAACCCACCACATCCACGCGCAGGGACTGGTGGTAACTCATTATTCTTTCCCAGGGATACTGCCTGATCAAACCGTAAAATGTTTCGCGTGAACCGGCCGGACCCGAACAGAGGGTTCTGAGTACCCGCACCGCCGTATTCAACTGATAATTGGCCCTGTACAATCCGGCCATATCTCCCCTGAAAGAGACGGCCCGGTGCAGGATACGCACAGGTTTCCCGGTCAGCACACGTATTTCTTTCGCCAGGAGTTCTTCCAGACCGTGAAAGGTCTTCACCACTACTTCGAACGACTCCCCGGTCGTCCCGGCTTTATTTCTGCCCACAGACAAATGTTTTTTCGTCATTGAAAAACTGTTGAAGTATCGTACAGGCATTTTTCAGCCTTTCCTCTCCGTACCCGGTTACCGGTTGCCAGGGTAACTTCAGGGCATCCAGTTCCTTCTTGTATAGCCCCGACAGGTATTCGCGTCTGGCTCCCGGATTTTCCCTGAGGGGGTCGGGTATCCAGGGAATATCGGTCTCGCAGAGCAAATACAGGTCGATCTCCCGTTTCCTGAGTGCTTCTTCGAGCCAGTGAGGTTCTCGTTTGAACACTTCCCGGAACCACACCCTGGTAATGATCAGATAGGTATCCAGAAAAAGATATCCCCTGGCTGCTTCCAAATATTCTGCAGGCTGTTCCCGTTGTTTCCGGGCAATCCGTTCCACATCTTCGTACCGGTAGGGTTGTTTCAGGTTCCCGACATATTCCCGGGCGAATTCGGGGATCCAGACTGTTCCGGCCATCCTGGCCAGATCTTTTGCCAGGGTGGTTTTTCCGGTTGATTCGGCGCCGGTGATCACCACTTTCTTTACACCTTGTTCTGTTGCAGAAGATCCTTTTTCCATTCAACATATCCTTTTACAGCCATCAGGGTATAAACGGCAAACAAACCCACTGTGGGATAAAGACCCTTATAAACATACAGACCCATCGACACAGCATCGACTACAACCCATATCAGCCAGTGCTCCAACAATTTTCTGGCCAGCATCCAGGTGGCAGTAATGCTGGCTGCCGTGGTAAAAGCATCCCACCGGGGAACATCCGAATCGGTAAAACGCTCGAGTACCCATGCCATCAGAACAAAAAGAACCAGGGTAATGATGAGCAGCACCACCCATTGCCGGCGGGAAGTGCGACTTACAGGCAGTTCGTCGGACCGGTTACCAGAGGCTCCGTGCAACCAGTGGTACCACCCGTAAATACTGACCACCAGGTAGTACCCCTGCAATCCCATATCGGCATAAAACTTCGATACAAAGAACACATAGATGTATACCGACGAGGTAAAGATGCCCAGTGGCCAGAGCCAGATGTTCTGCCTGATGGAAAAATACAGGTAGATCAATCCGGTAACCGCACCGAATATCTCAATAACCAGGTTCAGATGATGGATAATCCAGTCCATGATCCCTGTCAGCCCCAGCCGGCTTAATTTCCGAGGAGAATCCGGGAAAACAGTTCATTATCCTGGAACAGGTCCACTGCCTTGGCAAGGGTAGGATCCACCTGGTTCACCACACGGAAATATTCGGTGGTATCCCACAGGTCGCGGGCAATCAGCGCTTTCATTAAAAGACCTATCAGTTCCCGCGACTGATCAATCTGTTCCCGGTCACGGGGCAATCCGTCCTTTTCCGCATAACTCACCAGATTTTCCATCATCTCCTCACCCACCCGGAAATTGCGATCGAATTTCTCAAAATCAGGATATTGTTTCCTCAGGCTTTTGCGGTGGGTATCAATATAATCAAGGATGAAGCGATTGAGTATTCCCCGCTGGATCAGGTCGCGGTAATAATCGGAAAATCCAACGGTATCGGCAGGAACAAAAATATCGGGCATAATCCCCCCTCCCCCGTACACTTTTCTGCCCGACTTCAGGGTTTGAAACATTAACGAATCGGGCAATGAAATGCTGTCGGCATGAAGATATTCACCCCGGGTGTAACGTGAGTAGAGCTCCGAGAGGTATGCATCGAATCCGTTGTCATAGGGTTTTTGAATAGAACGCCCGGTAGGAGTATAATACCGTGCTACCGTCAGCCGCATCATCGAACCGTCGGGCAGGGCGAACAATCTTTGCACCAGTCCTTTGCCAAACGATCTACGGCCCAGAATGATTCCCCTGTCCCAGTCCTGGAACGCTCCGGCCATAATTTCGCTGGCAGAGGCTGAACCCTCATCGAGCATTACCACCACCCGGGTATCTGTCAGGCTACCCCCCCTGGTGGTAAAATAGTCCTTCCTGGGTGTATTCAGCCCTTCCATGTACAGAACCAGCCGTCTCTCAGGGAAAAACCGGTCGAGCAGATCCACTGCCACTTCCATCACACCGCCTCCGTTGCCCCGCAGATCGATCACAAGATCCTGCATACCTTTTTCAATCATTTCATCAACCGCATCATCAAATTCATCTGCCGTGGTAATGGAGAAACGGTTCAATTTGACATATCCCACCCGTTTATTCACCATATAGGCGGCATCCAGGCTGTATATCGGAATCTTGTCGCGAGTAATGGTAAAATGGATGGGTTCATCCACTCCCCTTCGTAAAACGGTCACTACCACCTGGGTTCCTTTTTCTCCCATCAGCCGGTCCTGTACATCGGTGGTGCTGATGCCCACACCGGCAACCTGTTCGTAATCAATCTCGATGATCCGGTCGCCTGCCCGCATACCCACCTTTTCCGAGGGCCCTCCCGGAATGGGGGATATGACGAGTATGGTATCGTACAGTACATTGAACTGTATCCCGATGCCCTCGAAATTCCCCGACAGTTCATCATTCATCCGGCGTACTTCATCGGAAGGAATGTACACCGAATGTGGATCGAGGTCTTTCAGCATTTCCATGATGGCCGTCTCAACCAGCTTCTCCTCGTTGACCGAATCCACATAATAGCTGCTTACCAGATTCAGCACCCGGTTGAGCTTGAACGCCTGCTCACTGAACATCTGAGCCTGGACAAGACCCGGCAGCCACAGCAACAGCACCCATCCCCCCCATCGTGATAATTCCCTGTTAATCTTCATTTTTTTATTGCATTTACCTTATGAATATATACCCTGTGTATCCTCTTTCCTGTTTATTCCCATTCTATGGTAGCCGGAGGTTTTGAACTGATATCGTATACCACCCGGTTGATCCCTTTCACCCGGTTGATGATCTCATTCGATACTTTTCCCAGAAACTCAAAGGGCAGATGAGCCCAGTCGGCTGTCATGCCATCAGTAGAGGTCACGGCCCGGAGTACCACCACATATTCATAGGTACGTTCGTCCCCCATCACCCCCACGCTTTGCACCGGCAAGAGAATCGCACCTGCCTGCCACACATCATCGTAAAGGCCGCTTTCTTTCAGTCTCCGGATGTAAATGTCATCTGCTTCCTGGGTCATCATTACTTTTTCAGGGGTTACTTCCCCCAGGATGCGTATTCCCAGTCCGGGCCCGGGAAACGGATGCCGTTTGAGCAATTGTTCCTGCATACCCAGCGCCACCCCAACTTTCCGCACCTCGTCCTTGAACAGCAGTCTCAATGGCTCCACCACTTTCAGGTGCATCCTTTCCGGAAGGCCACCCACATTATGGTGCGATTTTATGGTGGAAGAGGGGCCGTTCACCGACACCGATTCGATCACATCGGGATAGATGGTGCCCTGGGCCAGCCATTTCACCCCACTGATACGGTGAGCTTCCCTGTTGAACACATCAATGAAGCACCGGCCGATGACCTTGCGTTTTTTTTCCGGATCGGTCACCCCCTTTAAACCTTCATAGAACTCATTCCTGGCATCCACGCCAATAACATTCAATCCGAGGTGCTGATAAGAATCAAGTACATCCCGGAATTCATTCTTTCTGAGCAGGCCGTTATCGACAAAGATACAATACAGGTTTTCCCCGATGGCCCGGTGCAGCAGCATGGCGGTAACCGAGGAATCGATCCCTCCCGAAAGGCCCAGCACCACCCGGTCGGACCGGAGTTTTTCCCTAAGCTCTGAAACGGTCGTTTCGATAAAGGAGGCGGGAGTCCAGTTCTGACGGCAACCGCAGATATCCACCACAAAGTTCCTCAGAATGGTCAGCCCTTCCACCGTATGATACACTTCAGGATGAAACTGTATTCCGTAAGTGTTTTCCCCCGGCACTTCATAGGCCCCCACCCTCACATCGCCTGTACTGCCGGTAATTTTAAAATGTTCCGGTATTTTTTCTATGGTGTCGCCATGCGACATCCATACCTGGGTATTCAGGGATACTCCTCTGAACAGCACACTTTCAGGATCGATAAACCGGAGGTTGGCCCTGCCGTACTCCCTGGAAGCGGAAGCAAGTACTTCTCCTCCCGATTCCCGGGCAATGTACTGCGCCCCGTAACACACACCCAGCAGGGGTATTTTTCCCCTGATATGACTCAGATCGGGCTGGGGGGCATTTTGATCCCTGACAGAAAAAGGGCTTCCCGACAGGATCACCCCTTTCACCGCGGGATCCACTCCTGAAAAACGGTTATAAGGATGGATTTCGCAATAGACATTGAGCTCACGCACCCTTCTGGCAATGAGTTGGGTATATTGCGACCCGAAATCAAGAATAACAATCTTTTCCTGCACTTTTGCCGTTAATTTCTTTGAGCCAAAGATAATGATTTATCGGTTCCTTATCCGCTTAAAGACCCGGGTAATCCTCCGGGCAGTACCTCGTATGTTTCTCCTTCAACGGCAGCCACCGTTTGCGGGAAAATGGTCTGCGCCTCTTCCACCAGGGGTTCAATTTGTTTGTAGCGAGCCGAAAAATGTCCCAAAATGAGTTTACCCGCCCCTGCTTTCCGGGCCAGTGTTGCCGCCTGGAGGCTGGTGGAATGACCCGTTTCTGCGGCGCGCTTTTCCATAGCGCCATCGTAGGTGGCTTCATGGTAGAGCACATCGACATTCCTGATCTTTCCCAGGAATGATTCCGTGTAAACCGTATCGCTGCAGTATGCGTATGACACAGGAACGTGCTTGCTGTACGTCAGCTCATCGAAGGGTACCCGGGTTCCATTGTCCAGTTCAAGGTCATTTCCGTCTTTCACCTGCCTGATCTGTTTCAACGACATATTGTATTTTTTGATCATTTCGGGAAAAATGTTGCGCGGGCGGGGTTTTTCCCTGAAAAGAAAACCCAGCGCAGGAACACGGTGCTTTAAAGGCAGGGTTTCGACCATAAGACGATCATCCTCGTAAATCTTCTCCGACCGTGAATGGTGAAGAGGATGAAACACCAGTTCGTATCCCAGATGGATATCAAAATCGGCCAGATGCTGCCTGAGTAAAGCCCCGAAATGAGAAGGAGCATACACATGCAGCGGATATTCCCTGCCCAGCAGGCTCAGACTCGACAGAAGGCCGTAAATTCCGAAAACATGGTCGCCGTGCACATGGCTGATGAATATGTGATGCAGCTTTCCCATGCGGATCCGGTATTTACGCAGTTGCATCTGGGTACCTTCTCCGCAGTCTATTAAAAAAAACCGCTCATGTATATTGAGAACATGAGCGGCTGGATGCCTTTCTGAGGTGGGCAAGGCGGAACTGCTGCCCAGTATGGTCAGGAGAAATGCCAAACAGTTCAGTCCTTTTTTGATTCGCCCGAAATCAGCTTCTCGGCCTCATTCACTGTTTCGGTAATATTCAGCACGGTATCAAGCTGTGAGATGGTGATCAGGCGTTCCACGGCTTCGGTCAGACCGGTCAGGACAAAGGTGCCGTTGGCATTTTTACACAGGCGGTTGGCAACAAGAATGGCGCTTAATCCGGAGGAATCACAATAACGACATTTGCTCAGATCCAGGATAATATTCTTCTCACCGTTACCGGATACCAGCACCAGTTCCGATTTGAGAGTAGGTGCTATGTGGGTATCGAGCTTTTCGACGAGAACCTGAATGAGCGTATGATTCTCCTTCTTTTCGATATTGAATTCCATAATCCTAAATTTTGACTAAATATAAGAATTATTTTTTCTTTTGCTTCTCTTTTTGCTCTTTTTCCATCTCATCTTTCAGAGCTGCCAGGTCGCTGATATCACCCAATGTGGTTTTTTCCAGGTTGCTTTTCAGTTTCTGGGCAGCTTTTCTGGCGGAAGCTTCCTGAGAACGTTTGCCGGCTGCAGATGCTCCTTTTTTCTCGTCTTCAAAGATCCGGCTGTGCGAGAGGATGATCTTCTTGGCCGATTTATTGAATTCGATCACCTTGAAGGGAAGTTTTTCGTCTACCCTGGCCGGTGTTCCGTCTTCCTTCACCAGATGTTTGGGCGTTACAAATCCTTCCACTCCGTAAGGCAGGGCCACCACGGCTCCCTTGTCGAACACATCCACAATGGTCCCTTCGTGAACCGAATCAACGGTAAAGATGCTTTCGAATACATCCCAGGGGTTTTCCTCCAGTTGCTTGTGACCCAGGCTCAGGCGGCGATTGTCCTTATCGATTTCCAGCACCACCACCTCAATTTCTTCGCCGATGCTGGTAAATTCGGCCGGATGTTTGATTTTTTTCGTCCAGGAAAGGTCGGATATGTGAATCAGTCCGTCCACACCTTCTTCTATTTCCACAAAAACGCCGAAATTCGTGAAATTCCTAACACGGGCCTTATGCCGGTTGCCCAGAGGATATTTCTGTTCGATCTTCTCCCAGGGATCTTCTTTCAGTTGCTTCATCCCCAGTGACATTTTCCTTTCTTCCCGGTCGAGGGTAAGCACCACGGCTTCCACTTCATCGCCCACATTCAGAAACTCCTGGGCACTGCGCAGGTGCTGGGACCACGACATTTCTGAAACATGGATCAAACCCTCCACCCCGGGTGCAATCTCCACAAACGCACCATAATCAGCCATCACCACCACACGGCCTTTTACCTTGTCGCCTACCTTCAGGTCGGGATCAAGAGAATCCCACGGATGAGGAGTAAGCTGCTTGAGTCCAAGGGCAATTCTTTTCTTCTCGTCGTCAAAATCAAGAATCACCACATTCAGCTTCTGATCGAGCTGTACAATTTCTTCGGGATGGTTCACACGGCCCCATGACAGGTCGGTAATGTGGATAAGACCATCTACCCCTCCCAGGTCGATAAATACGCCGTATGAAGTAATGTTTTTAACCGTACCTTCCAGTACCTGGCCTTTTTCCAGTTTGGCAATGATCTCTTTCTTCTGCTGCTCCAGTTCGGCTTCGATCAGTGCTTTGTGCGACACCACCACGTTCTTGTATTCCTGGTTAATCTTCACCACCTTGAACTCCATGGTTTTCCCCACATACATATCATAATCGCGGATAGGCTTCACATCGATCTGCGAACCGGGCAGGAAGGCTTCTATTCCAAACACATCCACAATCATACCGCCTTTGGTGCGGCACTTGATATACCCTTTGATGATCTCGTCATTATCCAGGGCATTGTTCACACGATCCCAAGACCGCATAGCGCGGGCTTTTTTGTGCGAAAGGACCAGCTGTCCCCGCTTGTCTTCCTTGCTTTCCACATACACCTCCACCTTGTCTCCCAGGGAAAGGTCGGGGTTGTAGCGGAATTCGTTCAGGCTGACCACTCCTTCCGACTTGTAGCCAATATTGATCACTACCTCGCGCTTGTTCATGCCAATGACGGTCCCTTCCACCACTTCGTTTTCAGCAACGGTGGACAGGGTCTCATCATACATTTTTTCATATTCCTCAAATTTCTTTTTGTCGGTTATCTCCTGCTCAGATGCATAGGCATCCCAGTCAAAATCATCAGGCCCTGCTTCCGAGGTAGTTTTTTCCCTGTCAGTAGTTTTTTCTGCGGCTACCGTTTCAGCCGGTTTCTCTCCGGCTTCTTCATTCTGTTTTTCGGCAGGTTCTTCCTCTACCTTCTCCGCGTGAGGTTTTTCCTCTTTCTGCTCAGCAACAGGTTCTTCCTTCAGGGCTTCGTCATCCGGTTTTTCCTGCTTCGTTTCATCAGCAGGTTCCTCCGGTTGTGATGTGGCTTCTGGCTCTTCCTGTTTAACGGAAGATTTCGGTTCCTCATTTTTCACTTCGTCCCCGGGTTCGACTACCTGCTTGGTTTCATCATTTTCTTCCGGTGTACGCTCAACTTCCTGATCGGGCGTATGTTCAGCAGATTCTTCTACCTCCTGCCGGATCTTTTTTTCATTGGTTTCAGACATGTAAAAAAGTGTTAACTGTTAATGGGTTAGACATTATATTAGCTAATCGGGTCGCAAAAATACAATAATATTTTATAAATGTCGAATGTTTTTGGCCAATTATGGAATGATGGCCGGTGTGTCAGGGAAAACAAGACCCGGTTTTTCTGGAAAAATATCCTGAGTGTATGAAAGGGTTTCCGTGGTATGCATAATTTATTACATTTGCTTACGATTCTTAACCTCATTTTACAAATTATGAAAATATCCATTATTGGTACCGGTTATGTTGGGCTGGTAACAGGCACCTGTTTTGCTGAAACCGGAGTCACCACCGTTTGCGTGGATAATGACGGGGAAAAAATTGACAGACTGAACCAGGGTATTGTGCCCATCTACGAACCGGGTTTGGAACCGCTTATCAAAAAAAATGTGGAGAAGAAACGACTGCTGTTCACTACCAGCCTGGAAGAAAGCATGCAGGATGCAGAAGTGATATTCATAGCCGTGGGTACACCGCCCGGCGAAGACGGGAGTGCCGATCTGAAGCATGTGCTGGGCGTGGCCTCGGAAATAGGCAGGCACATGAAACAATATGTGGTGGTAGCCACGAAAAGCACCGTTCCGGTGGGTACGGCAAAAAAAGTAAAAGAAATCATTCAGAAGGAGCTGGACAGGAGAAAAGTGAAGATTTCCTTCGATGTGGCATCCAATCCTGAATTTCTCAAAGAAGGAGCTGCTGTGGATGATTTCCTGAAACCCGACCGGATTGTGATCGGCATCGACTCGAAACAGACTGAATCCATCATGCGGAAGCTCTACAAACCCTTCCTGCTGAACAACCATCCCATTCTGTTCATGGACATTCCTTCGGCCGAGCTGACCAAATACGCCGCCAATGCCATGCTGGCCACCCGCATCAGTTTCATGAACGAGATAGCCGGGCTGTGTGAACTGGTAGGAGCCGATATCAACATGGTACGCAGGGGCATCGGCAGCGATCCCCGAATCGGCAACAAATTCATTTACCCGGGTACCGGATACGGAGGTTCGTGTTTCCCCAAAGATGTACAGGCACTGATCAGAACGGCCCAGTCATTCCGGTATCCCCTTCATATACTGCGTGCTGTGGAAGAAGTCAACAACCGGCAGAAGACCATCCTTTTCGAAAAAATAAACACCTACTTCGAGGGAAAACTATCCGGCAAAACCTTTGGATTATGGGGGCTTTCCTTCAAACCGCAAACCGATGATATGCGGGAAGCTCCTTCACTGGCCCTGATAGAAAAACTGCTGGAAGCAGGCGCCCGCATACAGGCTTATGATCCAGTGGCCATGGATGAAGCCAGGAAAAATCTGGGTGACCGGATCAGCTATGCCAACGATCAGTATGAAGCCCTAATCGATGCCCACGCTTTGATACTGGTAACCGAATGGAATGAATTCAGACTGCCTAATTTTAAGGTAATCGGCCGTTTACTGAAAGAGAAGGTGGTATTCGACGGGAGAAATATATATGATCCCGATGAACTGGCCGAACTGGGATTCAGATACCACGGAATCGGCCGGCCGGAAAAAAGCCATCAACCTTCATAAAAAGAATGAAAAAGATTCTGGTGACCGGCGGAGCTGGATTCATCGGCTCCCATCTCTGTGAAAAGCTGCTTGAACGGGGAAATGAGGTGATCTGTCTGGACAATTATTTCACCGGTGAAAAGAAAAACATCGTCCATCTGAGGGATCATCCTTATTTTGAACTGATAAGGCATGATGTGACCATGCCCTTTTATATCGAGGTGGACGAAATCTATAACCTGGCATGTCCGGCTTCGCCCATTCATTACCAGTACAATCCCATCAAAACGATCAAAACATCGGTCATGGGGGCCATCAATATGCTGGGACTGGCCAAACGGATCCATGCCAGGATACTGCAGGCATCCACCTCAGAGGTATACGGTGATCCGGAAGTGCATCCGCAACCGGAAGAGTACCACGGAAATGTCAATCCCATCGGTCCGCGGTCTTGTTATGATGAAGGGAAACGCTGTGCCGAAACCCTTTTTATGGATTACCATGTTCAGAACGGGGTAAAGATCAAGATCGCACGCATTTTCAATACCTACGGCCCGCGTATGCACCCCTCCGATGGCAGGGTTGTATCCAATTTCATAGTTCAGGCCCTGAAACAGGAAGATATCATTGTTTACGGAGAAGGCAACCAAACCCGAAGTTTCCAGTACATTGACGACCTGGTGGATGGGCTTATTTTACTGATGGAAAGCAGGGAATCGTTAACAGGACCCGTAAATCTGGGGAATCCCGTGGAATTTACCATCCTCGAACTTGCCCGGATGATCATACGGATGACCGGCTCG
Source organism: Bacteroidota bacterium (assembly GCA_011049175.1). Taxonomy (GTDB): domain Bacteria; phylum Bacteroidota; class Bacteroidia; order Bacteroidales; family VadinHA17; genus HyVt-105. Next base: position 70,458 of record DSCJ01000025.1, read on the forward strand.
CGCTCCGGGATCAAACATGCCCCCATGCCACAGGACGATCCCCTGCAAAGACAACCCGACATTACCCTGGCCCGCACGGAACTGAACTGGGAACCGGCCATCCCTCTGGAAGAAGGACTGGAAAAAACCATTGCATACTTTAAAAGCATCATCTGATGATGAAAGGAATTATTCTGGCCGGCGGATCGGGAACCCGCCTTCATCCAATTACCCACAGCATCTCCAAGCAGATCATTCCCGTTTATGACAAGCCCATGATCTACTATCCCCTCTCGGTGCTGATGCTGGCCGGGATCAGGGATATCCTTATCATTTCCACCCCCCGCGACCTGCCACTTTACCGCAACCTGCTCGGTAACGGCAGACGGGTTGGATTAGGAATACAATATGCCGAACAACCCTGGCCGGAGGGACTGGCCCAGGCATTTCTCATTGGTCGTGAATTTATTGACGGAAAACCGGTTTGCATGGTACTGGGTGACAACATATTCTACGGTCATGGACTGGGAGATATCCTCAAAGAAACCGCCGGCATCCGTAACCGGGCCGTGGTTTTCGGTTATTATGTGACCGATCCCGGGCGCTACGGGGTGGTTGAATTCGACGACCAGGGCAGGGTGATCAGCATTGAAGAAAAACCCGAGGCACCCCGGTCCCATTATGCCGTTACAGGACTGTATTTTTACCCTGGCGATGTGGCGGAAAAGGCAGCCACCCTGAAGCCCTCAGCCCGCGGGGAACTGGAAATCACCGATCTGAACAGGCTGTACCTGGAAGAGAACAGACTCCAGGTAAGGCTGCTGGGAAGAGGCATGGCCTGGCTCGATACCGGAACACACGACAGCCTGCTGCAGGCTGCTAATTTCATCGCCACCCTGGAGAAAAGACAGGGGCTGAAAGCTTCCTGTATTGAAGAAATTGCCTATAAACAGGGATTTATCAATAAAGAACAGCTGGAACAACTGGGGATGGAAATGAAAAACAGCCAGTATGGCGAATATTTGCTGCGCATTGCCCGTGAAAAACCGCTGCCGTTTCATTAAAATAAGCAAATGATGGAATTTATACCTGCAGATCTACCGGGGATCATGGTGATTCAACCCCGGGTGTTTGAAGATGAGAGGGGGTATTTTTTTGAGAAATTCAGGAAAAATGCCTTTCTGAAAGCCGGACTGCCCGGCCATTTTGTACAGGACAACCAGTCGCGGTCGGTCAGGGGCGTGGTCAGAGGGTTGCACTATCAACTGGCACCCTATTCCCAGGCCAAACTGGTACATGTCATCAGCGGCGAGATATGGGATGTTGCTGTAGATCTTCGCCAGGATTCCTCCACTTTTGGCAAATGGTTCGGAGAACTGCTCAATGACAAAAATCACCGGCACATGTACATCCCCAGAGGTTTTGCCCACGGGTTTGCCGTACTGAGTGAAACAGCCGTTGTGGAATACAAATGCGACCAGTATTACCATCCGGCCTCTGAGCGGGGGATCTTTTATAACGATCCTGCTCTGGCAATCGACTGGAAACTGGATCCGACAGAAGTTATCATTTCGGCCAAAGACAAAAGATTGCCCCTTTTCAGCGAGGCCGAAATGAATTTTCTGGTTTAACCTTTACCCCCGTACCGGGATGCGTGCCAGTTATCCGCCATTTTCCAGGGCCTCTACCCTTCGTTCCAGTTCGTCGATCATCGCCTGCTGTTCCCTGATGGCTTCCAGCAGAAGAGGGGTCAGCTTAACATAATCCACCATTTTGTAACCCCGGTCGGAAGTTTTTACCAGTTCGGGAAATACCTGTTCCACTTCCTGGGCAATCACCCCGATATGCCTTCCGGGCATCAGCAAAAGGCCGGTATTGATATCCGAATTCCAGTCAAAACGGATCCCCTTGATCTGTAATAACTTCTCCATCACGCCCGTCAGTGGAATGATGTTGGTTTTGAGTCGCAAATCGGAAAATTCGGTAAGGGTCCCCGTATACTCGATATCTCCGTTTATTCTGAAAAGCGTGCTTTCGAAATTGCCATATACCAGGGGGGTCACAGTGGATGAATTGGCAATATACAACAGGTTCGATCCGGTTTCTTCGTAGCCTGCCTGAAAGCCGATGAACACATTCCCCAGGGAATTCATGGCTTTCTTTCCCGCTCCGGTACCAATGATCACGTTCTGCGACGCCATCCCTTCCGGTCCGTAATATACATCGGCCATGGCATCACTTCCGATCACGACATTTTCGCTGCCCGATTTTAGATCGGCTCCCGCATACGTTCCGAGAAAGGTGTTGGAATGCCCGTCTTCCACATTCCACCCGGCCCACCTGCCCAAAAAGGTGTTGTTCATCCCGGTGGTGTTGAACCGGCCCGACTCTGTCCCCACAAATGTATTGGACCAGCCTGAAATATTGTTCGAACCGGCCAGGGAACCTATAAAGGTATTGTTATCCGACTGGTTGCTTTTCCCCGAACAGAATCCAACAAAGGTATTATGGGCACTGTTGGTTCCGGAATAACCGGCCATATATCCAAGATAGGAATTATACGAACCATACCCTCCTCCGGTATATCCTTCCATAGGGCCCAGATTGCTGTAACCTGCCTGATGCCCAACGGCCATATTGTATTCCCCGTCGATATTCGAATTACCGCTTTCATAGCCAATGAAAATATTATGGTTTCCCACCGTGTTACTGGTGCCTGCCCGGTATCCAATAAATGCATTGTACATCCCTCCGGTATTGTTTGCCCCGGCACTTTCACCAATAAAATAATTCTCCGGTGTCAGTTCCATAAAGCTTTTAACAGGGAACTTCCCCGGGGTAAAACCACCCACCGCAAAACCACCCTTGGGGCCTTTCTCTTCACCGGTATCCACATAGATCCGGGTGCTGTCGTCCGTAACTCTGAAAAATTCCCGGTTTGATCCTTTGGCCGGATTAAACCCTCCTACAGCAAATCCTCCCTTGCTGGCCTTCGACACTTCATCTTCGATATAGATCCTTACACTGTCGGGCGATACCCACAGGTATTCCTCTCCTCCGGCCTTTCCGGGGGTAAAACCTCCCACAGCAAATCCTCCTTTCGTTCCCTTGCCTGCAGTTGTATCCACGTATACCCGCACCCCATCCGGAAAAACGGCAAAAACGGTCTGCCCGTCATTCCGCTTGACTTCAAACAAAGCTTCCCCATCGGGGTGGTCTTCTTTTCCCGTCACATACAATTTCCCCGGTGCAAACGAGCCGGTAGTTCCGGAAAAATGCGCATATGGAACGCTGTGCATGGGTTGAACATCGAACAACTGAAATTCGCTGCCACCTGTCAGATCGGCCTCAATTTTCAAAAACATCGGTCCTTCCCACCAGGGTAATGCGTTCAGGGCCGCCGGATCGGTTTCTCCCACCGGAATGGCCACTGTGCCCAATTCCCCGGTGACAGCCATCTGAGTTTCTGTAAATAACACATATTCTGCGGCATCCAGAATACTGAAACGGAAATGAACGTCCTGCCCGGGCAGGGGCAACCTGTCGGCCCCCCTTACCACCGCCTGGTAATGCAAAGTACCGGTACTTGCGAAAATACCGGAAAAAACAAACCACAGGCCATAAAAAGCATGAAGTAAACCCTTAATTTGAACCTGCCGGTTACCCGGCAGCCAGGCACCTTCTTTTTTTTCATAGTAAAGGCGGTTAAATAAGTTTATGAAACGATCCTTCAGAATTGATTGGTAAAAATATAAAAATTGCCTAAAAAAGAACAAGTTATGAAACAAAACCATTTATCCAAAACCAATATCGATTGCATTTCTTAACTTTGCCGGGTAATGAAACAGGATAACAAATATCTCTGGGTTACCGGGGCAGGCGGACAGCTTGGAAAGATCCTTACCAAACAGCTGGCTGAATGGCCGGAGAGGAATCCCTTTTATACCGACCTGCCCGAACTGGATATTACCCGTTCCATTGCCCTGCGCAAGGCCGCCATGGAACACCCTCCTGCCCTGGTGGTCAATACAGCAGGCTACACAGCGGTTGACCGGGCCGAATCGGAACCTGAAAAGGCCAATGCGGTAAACGGGAAGGCCGTGGAACAGGTAAGCATGGTTTGTCAGGCCTATGATGCCTGGCTGATCCATATTTCCACCGATTACGTTTTCGATGGGAAAAAAGAGGAGCCCTGGCTGGAAACCGATCACCCCAATCCCATTTCGGCATACGGTTATTCCAAATGGATTGGAGAACAGGCCGTACTGAAAAATCCCAGAGGAATCGTCCTGAGAACCTCCTGGCTTTATTCGGCAGAAGGAAAAAATTTCGTCACCACCATTCTGGATATCGTTGAAAAACGTTCCGAAGTAAAGGTGGTTTCCGACCAGGTGGGTAGCCCCACCCTGGCCGACGACCTGGCGAAAGTAATCGCCCTGATCGTGCAGAAAATACGAAAAAACAGCATTGAACCAGGCATTTACCATTACGCCAACTCCGGATCATGCAGCTGGTATGAATTTGCCGTAGCCATTATGGAAGCGGCCGGATTGCCCTGGAGGGTAATTCCCATTCCTTCTGCCGATTTTCCCCAGGCTGCCCGGAGGCCCGCCTACAGCGTGCTGAACACCGAAAAGATCAGGAAAGTCCTGAACATCGAAATACCATACTGGAAAGACAGTCTGAACCATTGTGTGGAAAAAATCATGCAACAACAAAAAAGAACATGAAGAACGATGATATCCTGACCACAGTACGTGCCAGAGCACAGAAATGGCTCGAAGGCAACTACGATGAAGCCACCAAACAGGAGGTGAAAAAAATGCTCGAGGAAAATAAATCCGAGCTGATCGATGCTTTTTACAAAGACCTGGAATTCGGAACCGGCGGACTGAGAGGGATTATGGGTGCCGGAACCAACCGGATGAATATCTATACCGTGGGAATGGCTACCCAGGGTCTGGCCAATTACCTCCATAGAGAGTTTTCCGGACGGAATGAAATCAGGGTGGCTATTGCCCATGATAACAGAAACAACAGCAGGCTGTTTGCCAAAACTGCCGCCCGGATTTTCACAGGCAACGAATTCAGGGTATTTCTGTTTGATTCACTCCGGCCTACTCCCGAACTTTCCTTCGCAATCAGGCATTTCAAATGCCAGGCAGGTGTCATGATCACTGCTTCACACAATCCGAAAGAATACAACGGATACAAGGCTTACTGGGAAGACGGGGCCCAGGTAATCGAACCCCACGATAAGAATATCATCCGGGAAGTTCAGAACATAAAGGACATTGATGAGGTAAAATTCGGAGGACCGGAAGACAGGATTGAGATCATTGGAGAGGACGTTGATACCCTCTACCTCGACCAGCTGCTTACCCTTTCCCTGTCGCCGGAATCCATCAGTAAACACAGTGATCTGCGGATCGTATATACTCCTATCCATGGTACCGGGGTGGAACTGGTGCCCAGAACACTGAAAAAATTCGGCTTTAAAAATATTTTTCATGTACCCGAACAGGATGTACCTGACGGAAATTTTCCCACCGTACATTCCCCCAACCCGGAAGAACCGGCCGCCCTGGAAATGGCCCTGGCCCGTGCCCGTGAGGTGGATGCCGAACTGGTACTGGCCACCGATCCCGATGCCGACCGGGTGGGTGTGGCGGTCAAATCCCCGGAAAAGGGCTATATCCTTTTGAATGGAAATCAAACCGCCTCCCTCATGCTGTACTACCAGCTCAGGCGATGGGCTGAAACGGGAAGGCTCACGGGAAATGAATACGTTGTCAAAACCATCGTAACCACCGAATTGATGGCCGATATCGCCGAAAAGTACGGAGTAAAATGCTATAACGTGCTCACCGGCTTCAAATTCATCGCCGATGTGATCAGAAGAAACGAGGGAAAAGCCGTTTACATCGGAGGCGGAGAAGAAAGCTATGGATACCTGGCCGGGGATTTTGTGAGGGATAAAGACGGCGTTTCGTCCTGTGCCCTGGTAGCCGAGATCGCTGCCTGGGCAAAAGAACAGGATAAAACCCTTCCGGATGTGCTGATGGACCTGTACCTGGAGTTCGGTTATTACAAGGAAAAGCTCATTTCCATATACCGGCAGGGCAAATCGGGAGCCGAAGAAATCCAGCAGATGATGGACCGCTTTAGAAACACACCCCCCGAATCGATCAACGGACAGGATGTCATGATGATACATGACTACCTTAAACAAACCAGCTTCGATATGATCAGCCAGCTGAGGCATTCCATTAACCTCCCCCGTTCCAATGTGCTGCAGTTCCAGTTAAAAGACGGATCAAAAATCTCCGTAAGACCCTCGGGTACGGAACCCAAGATCAAATTTTACTTTTCGGTGCAGGAAAAACTCGATTCGCCGGCCGATTTCGAACGGGTTGGCCGGATACTGGATGAAAAGATCGAAGGAATCATCCGCTCAATGGGCATCGAATAATCATAAAACCGCATACCGATGAAATCATACAGGAAAGAATTGTGGTTTAACACAAACAGTCGCCGGGAATTGATCAACATAACCCCCCAAATCGACCAGTGCCTCAGGGAAAGCGGGATTAGCGAGGGACTGTGCCTGGTCAATGCCATGCATATAACAGCCAGTGTGTTTATCAACGATGATGAACCGGGCCTGCACCAGGATTTCGAGAAATGGCTGGAAAAACTGGCGCCGGAAAAACCCTATGACCAATACAGGCACAATACCTACGAGGACAATGCCGATGCCCATCTCAAGCGAACCGTCATGGGTCGCGAAGTGGTGGTGGCCGTCACAGGCGGTAAACTTGATTTCGGCCCCTGGGAACAGATCTTCTACGGAGAGTTCGACGGCAAACGCCGCAAAAGGGCGCTGGTAAAAATTATCGGGGAGTAGGCAAAAGAAGGATAAAGGATAAAGGATGAAGGGGTGTCACACCAACCTTTACCCGGTCAATCCGGGGTAGGGTTTGCCCTAATTTCCGTAAATCATATCTTTCTTGCCACATACTCCGAACTCCACCTGAATGGTTACGTGATGGATGCGGTACCGGTGGGTGAGCAGCTCTTCCAGCTCCAGCCTCACCTCATCGGCGCGGCTGAGGGGAAGGTTCTCCTTCAGGTCGGCATGGCATTCAAAATGCACCTGCTGATCCGACAGCTGCCAGGCATGCACATGGTGTACGTTATCTACCAGGGGATGTTCTTCCAGCTGGTTTCGTATCGCCTCCAGATCAAGATCCTGCGGACTGGCTTCCATCAGGATATTGACCGTATCCCTTATTACCGTCCAGGTTTCGCGGAGGATAAAAATACCGATAACCACCGTAAGCAGGGGGTCCACCCAGGTTATATTGAAAAACAGGATAAGCAGCGCACCTCCAATCACTCCCGCCGATGAAAGCGTATCACCCAGCAGGTGCAGGTAAGCTGCTTTCACATTCAGGCTCGAACGGGAATCCTTTCTCAACAGCAACACAGCCACCAGGTTGGCCAGCAGGCCTGTTACCGCCACCCACAACATCAGTCCACCCCGCACCGGCCGGTGATTGTGTAAACGTTCCCAGGCTTCAAAAAACAGGTACAGGGAAATACCGATCAGCACCACTCCATTGAAAAGAGCGGTGAGGATCTCCACCCTTTTGTATCCGAAGGTTTTTTTCAGGTTCGAAGGTTTTTTACTCATCCGGATGGCCAGGTAGGACAGCAGAATGGCCACGGTATCGCTGAAATTATGGAGGGCATCGGAAATCAGGGCCAGACTTCCCGAAACAATCCCCCCCACAACCTGTACCAGGGTGATCCCCCCGTTCAGGCCGATGCTGATCAAAAGATTCCGGCTGCCCGGCCGGCCCTCCTGCCGGTCCAGTTGGCGGTGGAAATGATGCCCTTTCATAATATCTCCCTTACATATAATGAAAACATTTTACACAACAGAATTGTTTATCCGGTTTCCATGAAAACGGCAGGGAAATTCACCAGGTACAGTTTCTCCGAAGCGCGGGTAAAAGCAGTATACAACCAGCGAAGGTATTCGGTGTTTACCCGGTCATCTGTCATATACCCCTGATCAACGAACACATGTTTCCATTGACCGCCCTGTGCTTTATGGCAGGTAACGGCATAACCGAATTTCACCTGCAGGGCGTTAAAAAACGGATCACTGCGCACGGCCAGGAATTTTTTTCTCTGCGACCGGGCGTGAGGATAATCCTCTAAAATAGCCTGGTACAGTTCCCGGGCACGCGGAGAAGGCAAAGAGGGAGAATCGGCTGTCAACGTTTCCAGCATCACCCAGGCCCTGAGTTCCATCTCCCGGTAATCCAGAAAACGAAGTTCCAGGTCGGCAAACCGGGTACCGTATAATTCCCTGTACTCGTGTATCCGGGCCACCTCCATCATGTCCCCGTTGGCAATAAAATCCACCTCATCGTTCTCCTGAAGCCAGAAATAATTATTCTTTACCACCATCAGAATGTCGCCCATGGAAATTTCCCCTTCCCGGTAAAATATCTGGTTCCTGATCCCCTGATTGTACCGGTTCGCCTGCCGGTTTGAACGGCAGATAACAATGCATTCACTTACCCCGTCGCGTCCGTAAGCAGTATCCAGCGCTTCAATAAGATCGCCTCCCGAAATATGTTCCACGTCGGGAAGCCCCCTGGTTCTGATCACGGGTATCTGGCTGACGGAAAAATCGATCATTTTTCTGATGTCCGTGGCATTGGAAAGGATCCCCGACCCCAGGGCCTGCCGGATGATATCGTCCAGGAACACTTCCCTGACCCGCAATCCGTATCCTTCCAGAGCCCGGATATCCAGGGCGGGACTGATATCCAGTCCCACGGGCGGAAGCTGTGCCGAATCGCCCATCAGGATCAGCCGGCAACCCCGGCCCGAGTATACATATTCAATCATATCATCGAGCAGCCGTCCGCTTCCGAAAAGCAACACTTCGGCCGACTGATTGGAGATCATGGATGCTTCATCCACCACAAAAAAGGTATCGGTGAACAGATTCCTGTCAAGCACAAAAGTGCCCAGTCCCTCCCGGGCCCCTTTCTGCCGGTATATCTCCTTGTGAATAGTATAGGCCTTTTTCCCCGCATAGGACGACAGAACTTTGGCTGCCCGGCCGGTAGGCGCCATCAGCACGGAACGGATCCGGAACTGTTCCAGGGTTCTGACCAGGGCATACACCAGAGTGGTCTTGCCGGTTCCGGCAAATCCCTTTACCAGCAAGCATTCCCTTTCGCCGGTGGATGCAATAAACTCAGCAAGAACATCGATCAATCGCTCCTGGGCCGGTGTAGGATCGTAGGGAAGGTTTTCCCTGAGTACGGATGTCAGATGATTTTTCAGCATAGGCGGGATAAAATTAAGCATTCCAATTTGTAATTAAATTTTTGTTGCTAAATTTGCAGGCGAACTAACCAAACCGCTTGTAATGAAAACCTTTATTCAGATCATTCTCGCCATTGCCATTGTGATTCTCGGATATCTTCTGGTGGAAAGCATCATGAATCCCATCCGGTTCAACCGGGAAAGAGTGAAAAGAGAAAAGGCCGCCATCAGTCGCCTGGAAGATATCAGAACGGCACAGATCGCATTCAAGGCTGAGAAAGGACGGTATACGGGTAGTTTTGATACGTTGATCAGTTTTGTGAAAAACGATTCCTTCTCGGTGGTAAAATCCATTGGAAGTATCCCCGACAGTCTGTATGATGCCCTGGGGCCCAGAAGGGCTGAGATCGAAGCCTTAAGAAAAGGCCTGATTACCCGTGATACCATCAGGGTAGCGGTGCTGGATTCCCTGTTCGACCATGGCTATCCCATCGATTCACTTCGTTATGTTCCCTTTACGAACGGTAAGGAATTCTTCCTGGGAAGAAATGTTATTGAAACGGCATCGGGAGTGAAAGTGGACGTATTTGAAGCAAACGTACTGAACGATGTGTTACTGAAAGGCCTTGATCCACAGCTGATTATAAACTATAATGAAGAAAGGCTGAAGATCACCGATTTCCCTGGCCTGCGCCTGGGGTCGCTTAAGGAAGCAACCAACAACGCCGGGAACTGGGAGAAATAACCCGCCATGCATGAGCTGAACCTACTTGACGAGACGCTCGACATTAACCAGACTCCCTCGTATCACCTATCCATCCAGGTTTGCCCGGATGGATTTTCTTTTGCCATACTCGACCTGGTACGAAACAAATATGTGGCCCTGAGGCATTACGACATGGACCCGGGGGCTCCTGAAAATCAATACCTCAACCAACTGGAAAAGATTATCGAAGAGGATGAATTCCTGGGAAAGGAATACAAAAGCATCGCACTGCTGATGCCGGCTCCCAGGTTTACTCTGGTCCCCGCCCCCCTGTTCCAAAAAGAAAACCTTCGCCTGTATTTTGAATTCAATCATCCGATGGAAGAACTGGATGAAATGCATGCCAACCGGCTGAAAAATGCAGGGGCATACCTTATATACGCCCTGCCCTCTGAACTGGGTAATACCCTGATAAAACATTTCCAGCAGGCTGAATTCTTTCATTACGGGGTTCCCCTGATAGAACATCCCCTGACAGCTCCCGGAAACAAAGGCCGCGACCCACAGGCGTTGCTGCACCTGCACCACGAACATATGGAAATGGTGGTCCATGGAGACAAAAAACTAACATTCTACAATGCATTCCGTTTCAGCCATCCCCATGATGTGCTGTTTTTTGTGATGTATGTACTGGAACAACTGAAGCTCAACCCGGAAAAAACCGAACTGCTGATCAGCGGCAAGATCGATAAAACTTCCGGAATCTACCTGTTGCTGAAGCAATACATAAAGAATGTGGGATTTGCCCGGCCAAACGAACTTTTTACCTACAGCTACACTTTCCAGGACAGCCCTTCCCACCTCTTCGTACACTTGCTCAATCTTTACTCTTGCGTATAATTAGTGGAAAATACAGGGGAAAGATCCTGCATCCTCCTTCGGGACTCAGGGTACGACCTACCACCGATTTTGCCCGGGAAGCCCTGTTCAACCTGCTTTCGAATCATTTTGACCTGTCGGGACTGGAAGTACTCGATCTTTTTTCAGGAACAGGCAGCATTGGTTTTGAATTCGCTTCCCGCGGAGCTGCCCTGGTGCAGATGGTGGAACAGCGCGATGCCCAGATCCGGTTTATCAGGAAAACCATCAGCGAACTGCGCCTGGAAACCTGCCGTGTTTACCAGGGGAACGTTTTCCTTTTCCTGAGGAAAAAAGGCCTCCGCTACGATGTGGTATTTGCCGATCCCCCCTACGACATGGAAGGAATCGATCAGCTGCCCAAGCGCATACTGGAGGGAGATTTCCTGAAACCCGGAGGATGGTTCGTTCTGGAACACGGAAGGAAATACGCCTTCGACTCCCATCCCCGTATCAGAGAATGCCGGAAATACGGAAGTGTTCATTTTTCCATTTTCGAATAGCCTGTTTTTTGTTGGGGGGCAGCAGATTCATGCAAGCATACTCCCTGATATCTCAGCCCTTCCTGCTTGACGACGAGATTGCATCCCTTCGGTCGGCGGACTCTTTTTGAGCCATCCCGCATCCCTCAAAAACCGGTTGCTACGCAACCTGTTTTTTGTTGGGGGGCAGCAGATTCATGCAAGCATACTCCCTGATATCTCAGCCCTTCCTGCTTGAC
>DSCJ01000133.1 GCA_011049175.1 Bacteroidota bacterium
GAAGAGAAGAATCAGCCAGATTATCGGGCTGATTCGTAGTGGATTGTTTGAAAAAACTTGATTTATTCATCCCACCGGCCACTGTTTCGCTCCGTTCCCGAAACGGAGCGACATGCTTTTTTGGGGGCAAAAAAGCATGAAAAAAACCCTTTGGCTGCTGATGCTTTTATGGAAAAACTACGGCGGGGGAAAGCCTGCCGCGATCCAAACTCGTCCCTGACAGCGCTTCGCCTGTCAGGGACTCAGACAGGATCGCTGCGCAGGCCTTCCCCACTTCTTCCCCCGTCTTGTTTTTCTCATAAAACCCTCAGAGGCCAGTCCTTCTGAAGAAATACGTGGAAATCTGGAAACAAAGTTCCGGATGAGCTGCCTGTTTGTAGAAGAGAAGAATCAGCCAGTTTATAGGGCCGGTTAGTAGCGGATTGTTTGAAGAAACCGGATTTATTCATCCCGCCGGCCACTGTTTCGCTCCGTTCCCGAAACGGAGCGACATGCTTTTTTGTGGGGCAAAAAAGCATGCAAAAAACCCATTGTCTGCTGATGCTTTTATGGAAAAACTACGGCGGGGGAAAGCCTGCCGCGATCCAAACTAGTCCCTGACAGCGATTCGTCTGTCAGGGACTCAGACAGGATCGCTGCACAGGCCTTCCCACTTCTTCCCCCGCCTTGTTTTTCTCATAAAACCCTCAGAGGCCGGGCCTTTTTAATTCATCCGGAAGGAAGAAGCTGTCTCGAAAAAAATTCTAAACTGCAAAGGGAATGAAGTACGTACGAAAGATGCTGAGTATATATTACTGAATACCTGTTTATTGAGTCCGTTGTGATTCCCTTAGGGTCCTTCGTGGTTATAGTATTCAGAACTTTTTAGAAATCCCCTTTTCGGATATATTTTTTTGGTATTGAATAGGCTTGCGAATTTAAGGACGAAACTTGTACTCAGGAAATTTTTTCTGTATTAAAAGCCTCTAACATACTCCATTACTCCTTTACCCAATCAGTCAATTACCCAATTACCCGTCTGTCCGGTTTCAGGATTTCCTGGAAATCCTATTTCCCAAACCGCCAGATATAGCTTGCCCCGAAATAGATCTGTTCATAGGTACTGGCATAGTCGCTTTCAAAATCGGGGAAATATTCACAGGCATCCAGCGACGAATCGGAATAGTAAATTCGGAGTTCCAGTTTTGAATTGGTGCTGGAAATAATCCTCATCCTGAGGATGTATTCCAGGGCATAGGTATCGTAATACTGTGCATCGGGATCATACGCCAGTTCCGGATCGATCGGTTTGTTACCAATAACATGATAGGTGGAATACGATACAGCAGGTCCCACGCTCAAGGCTTTGCCGAGCATCATATCATAGCCCGCTTCCACTCCCGCATACCATTTGTTTTTCATCCATACTCCGCTGTTATAGTTCACACTCGTTCTTCCGTTGAGTGTAATATATCTCCAGGTTTCATCGTAATCCAGCACTTCGTATGCCATCCAGGCCTGCAGGTTCAGATGGCGCCAGTCGGCTCCCAGGCCGAAGGTAAACCGGCCGGAGGCAAAAATTCCCGCTGTGTATTCAATCCGTTCGACACCGTCAGTTACAGGACGGTAGGACACCGAAGCGTCCCCCCGGCCAAAATTGAATCCCCCGAACAGGTACGTAGTGAATGAACGTGAAGTTCTTTCCCACACTCCAAAATTCACTTCCTTCAGCTCTTCCTCATCCGGGGGTTCATAAAACGGGTTGGCAAACCGGTATTCATTTTTGTCCCGGAAATCCATTTCGATCACACGGAATTGTTCCCAGGATTCAAAATCCACCACGGTTTCTCCAGGGGAAAATTTCCTGTCATTATTGTTATCAAAATAATAATGAACATCCTGTTCAGGGGTTACGGCAAAAATAATAAGATTGGTTTTTCCTGTTCCGGAGTAGGCCCTGTCGCGCAGAAACCAGACTACAAAGACAGTATCGAGATACCCGCTCAGGTCAGGGTATTCGATGGAAAAAGCCTCCTCTTCGATCCGGAGGCCGGGGAAAGAAGCGGCAAATGCTGCCGTATGGAAAACGCCGTTCTCCGGTTCAATAACGGCCATTGGGATTTCAGCTTCCAGTTGTTCTTCATAGGACCCACTTTCAATATAATTGTTCACCAGTTCCCTGAAACCGGTTTGTGCATTTAATGTAAAGGCAAATAAAAACAAAATTGTGGCAAGAAATCCGGAAATTCTCTGGTTATTCATAAGCTGAAGCCCGATTGTGCCCAAAAAATAATCATTTTCATCAGAACGGACCAAACATCCTCTGTCATTCTCTCACCTCACAGCCACAAACACTAAACACATAAAAAAATGTGCCTGAGGCGTCTCAGGCACATTTTTATTGTTCAGCACACTGACACTAGTTCACTCCTGTACGGGTATCCCACCACATCTGGTCGCCCCAGAAGCGGTCAACGATCTCGCCGTCCCACTGCTCCGGGACGCCGGGATTCAGGTTATATTCGTATGCCGGATAGGGCCAGCGGAAAGGCGGGCGGTTATGGCCGGGATACGGTGAACCCGGGGCGGCATCCAGCTGTGGGATATCGGTACGCCGGGTCTCTGCCCAGGCCTCGTGGCCCTGCTTGAACAGGCTGATCCATTTCTGGAAATAGATCTTTTCCAGGTTGGTATAACCATAGTCACCGGTATTGTCATCCCAGGCCACGTTGGGATCAGTCAGATAAGCCGTGATCAGCCCGGAGGCAACGTCATGCTCCTCACAGGAAGCCGTCACACCGGCTTCGTAAGCTTCCTGGGCGTCACCACCCGATACCAGGTTTCTTTCATAGGCTTCGGCCTTAATGAATTCGATCTCGGCATACCGCATCCAGTAAGTCAAATTATCAGGTTCATCACGGTAACGAGTTCCCATGCGGCTGATCTCGTTGATCTGGAAGGTACCTTCATCTCCCTCGGCTATACCTGCCACCAGGCCGCGGTAAACCCCGTCTACCGGGGCAGGATGGGCAAACTCGCTGATCCTGGGGTCGCCGGTATGCAACAGGGCATTGATAAAGGTTTCGCACATCCCGTGGTCGTCACGGGTAAGCTGATCCTCAAAGAAAGGTTCCCGGTAAGGGGGCGATTCCGTCCACTGCAGGGCGATCATGTCGGCATTCGACTCAAGGATCGGATAGGTTGCCGGATTATTCAGAATGGTTGTCAGCTCATTCCCCGCGGTAGTGGGATCGACATTCGACATGCGGATGGCCACCCTCATACGCAGGGAGTTGGCGAATTTCCTCCATAACAGGGCATCATTCCCGTTCAGGATATCGCCTTCAATATAACCCTCCTGCTGAAGCAGGGTGTTGGCTTCATCCAGCATATCCAGCAGGCCGCTGTAGACCGTTGGCTGATCGTCGTAGGCCGGTGCCATTACGCCGTCTTCGCCCTGTGCCCCCTGGCTAAAGGGAATGGCCTTCCAGGTATCGGTCATGACGTGATACAAATAGGCGCTCAACACCAAAGCCACCCCTTCCATCTGCGGATTGGGATCGTTTTCATCCTGCGCCTTTTCGATGATCTTTTTCAGATCGGTTTGGTAAGTCATCAGGGTTCCCCAGCGCTCAATGATCCCTTCGCGTTCTTCATACCTGTTTTCGTCGATGTACTGGATCTTTGAGATGTGATTGGCGTAACTGGAAGTGTTATTTCCGGTCCACCACACGTCCCAAAGGGTTTCAGAAGCAGCACGTTCCACATAGGTTAAAATGGTACCCATCGGAACATCGGTTGCATTGTTCGGGTCCTCGTTCAAATCCACCCATCCTTCAGTGCATCCGAAGCTGAGGATCCCGATAAGAAAGAATATAGATGTTAACTTTTTCATTTCTGGTCGGTTTTAGCGTTAAAATTCAGCTCTTATCTTGAATCCCAGACTGCGAACCGGTGGGATCTGGTACTGCTCGATACCCACGGCAGTGGTGCCTGTGCCGTATCCGGTTTCGGGATCGATCCGGGTATCGTTGCTTTCATCCAGATACAGGATGGCCAGGTTCCTTCCCACCAGGGATACATTCAGGTTTCTCAGGAAGCCCAGATTCTGAACGGGAATATCATAGCCAATGCTCAATTCACGGAACTTCACATAGGTGCCGTCAATCACAGCCGGTTCGGTAGCGCCCCAGTATCTGGAAAAGAAACTCTGCGGAGCAACAGCCACCTCGTTCGGTTCACCCGTATCCACATCAATGCCCTCTGCGATAATTCCGTTCTCACGGATACCGCCTTCCACGGTGGTTTGGGTAACTCCGGCATAATCGCCAAACCATTTGGTCACAGAATAGATATCGCCGCCCCACTTGGCATCGATCAGGAAGCTAAGGTTCAGTCCCCTGTAACGGAAATCATTCCGGATGCTTCCGACCCAGTCGGGCATGATATTTCCGCATACCACCGGGGCTCCGCTGGTTTTCACATAGTAACCGTTCTGAACCAGCTTGTTACCGTTCTCATCCCGTTCGTATCCCACACCATAGATCTGGCCGAACGGTTCGCCCGGACGGGCCTCGATGGTAGTAGGCGACCAGGATCTGTTGAGGGTATATGTTTCCACTCCTTCTGCCAGCTCATTCACCATGGTCTTTGACTTGGACCAGTTGATGGTCGTTGTCCAGTTCAGGCCCTGCCGTGATTTCAGAATATCGGCGTAGAAGAGCAGTTCCACTCCGCTGGTTTCGATCTCACCGGCATTGATCAGCATATAGTTGAAGCCCGTTGACCTGGACACTTCCACTGACATGATCTGGTTATTGGTCACCGTATTGTAGTAGGCAAAATCCAGCCCCAACCGGTTCATAAAGAATTTGAACTCACCTCCGAATTCCATGGAAGTTGACATTTCAGGCTTCAGATTGGCCGGAGGGATGGTTCCGGGATAGGAAAACTGCGTCTGGCCGGCAAATGCCGTATAGGAATCATAGGTGGCTGCCAGCCGGTAAGGATCGGTGTCGGAACCCACTTTGGCATAGCTGGCGCGCAACTTTCCGTATGAGAAGATGCTCTGATCGATCCCGAAGGTTTCGGTAAAGATCCATCCCAGGCTGGCCGAAGGATAGGGATAGCTCCAGTTGTCTTTCGGCAGGGTGGAACTCCAGTCGTTACGGAAGGTCAGATCCAGGAACAGGTAATCCCGGAATCCCAGGTTCAGGGCTCCAAACACACTGTTTGTCTCGAAATGCGATTCATACATATCGGTACCCGGTGTCCCCTTCACGTTGGATTCGTCAAAGAAATTCGGCACCGTCAGTTCGGCTGCGGCCATATACATGTAATTATAGTCGTACCGGCGGTAGTGCCCTCCGATATTCCCGCTCATTTCAAAATCCGTACCGATGTCTCTGTTGAAATTCAGGAAGATGTCGGCATTGATCTCCCTCCGGTTGCGTTCATTCTGGCTGAAAGATCCTCCCGTACCTACGGGCTTGTCATTCGATCCTTCATAGGTTACCGATTTACGGAACTCATTGTAATAATCCAGCCCGTAACGGCCCATCAGATCGAGCCAGTCATTCAAACGGTAGGTCACCACAGCATTACCGAAAACCCTGTTCCTCTCGCGGGAGGCGGTATTTTTGTATACCGTCCAGTACGGGTTGTTGTGGTAATTGCTGTTCCAGTTGTAGGGATACCTGCTTCCGTCGGGTTTCGTTACCCACTCGTCCCAGTGTTCTTCCAGCAGTTTGATATCCACTTGGCGGCCGAACCATCCTCCGATGGACTGCATCACGTTCTGCACATCATAACCCTGTCCGGGCAGGTTGTCGTTGGAAGTGTTCACATAGTTGAAGTTCACTTCAGTGGTAATCCGGTCGCCTACATTGATGATGGTGGTGGCGTTGATTGTATTCCTTTTCTGGTCGGTGTTGGGAATGGTACCGGTCTGGTACAGGTTGGTATACGACAACCTTCCCTTGATCTTTTCGTTACCTCCCGTAATGGCCAAGTTATTGGATGAATTCACCCCGGTAACGAAGAAATCTTTCACATTATCGGGCTGTGACACCCAGGGTTGATCCTCGCCATGGAACTGGTCCAGGCGCAAACCGATATCCAGCCGCGGACCCCAGGATTCATCCACTCCGTCGTTCACGCCGCCTCCCAGGCCGTCGACATAACTAAAACCTATGTTTTCAGCCCATTCCTGGTATGTCCACCCTACATAAGGATCACCTGCCACATTACCTGGTGTGGTATAATAATTATACAGATATTCGGACCCGTTCACACCCTGTCCGTACTCGTTCTGGTAGGCAGGCAGGAACATCACGTTGTCGAAGGTGGTGTGCGATGAAAATACCACTCCCAGGCCTTCCCTGGCCCGTCCTTTCTTGGTGGTGATCATCACCACCCCGTTGCGGGCACGGCTTCCATACAGAGCGGCAGCGTTAGCACCTTTCAGTACGGAAATGGACTCGATGTTCTCCGGGTCGATATCCATGGCGTCGTTACCATAGTCAACCCCCGACCACTGTCCGGCACCTGAGGCTCTGTTGGAAATAGGGGTTCCGTCCACCACCCACAGGGGCTGGTTGTCACCGAAGGAGTTGATCCCCCTGATGAGTAGCCGTGACGATGCCCCCACAGCACCGGAAGCGTTGGTGATCTGAACGCCGGCTACTTTTCCCTGCAGGGTGTTCACGATATTCGCATCTTTCACCCTGGCCAGTTCTTCGCCCGACACGTCCGTAACAGCATAACCCAGGGCTTTTTTCTCCCTGGTAATACCAAGTGCGGTCACCACCACCTCGTCGATACCCAGTACATCGGGTTCCATTACCACGTTGATGGTGGTTCTGCCCTCAATATCCTCTTCCACAGTCTTCATACCGACAAAATGGAAGACGAGGGTTTCTGTTCCTTCTGGTACGGATAAAGAATAATTCCCGTTCATATCCGTTGTAGTACCGATGGTGGTACCTTTGACAACAACTTGTACGCCGGGAATCGGACCTTCCCCTTCAACCGAGGAGGTCACCGTACCACTAATGACCACTGCCTGAGCAAAAAGGACTGAAAGTCCGCTTAGCACAAACAATGTGAAAACCAGTGTAAGTTTTTTCATAATACAGGTTAGATTTAGTGGTTAAAAGGTGGACATAAAATTAAAAGATATTTTTACAAATTACAAAATGCAAATACCATTTTATGCATATTTACTGGACATCCCGCCCTGCCCTTTTGCCGGATGACATGCCTGTTCATCCTGCAGGTGAATTTAATATTACAAGCTGATATATTGACCGTTAGAGACGATGTCCAAACATGACCCCTTGCTGAATGTGTCCACTTTCCAGACAATTCAGAAAAACAAAAAAAATAAATACCCAAATAAAATAATCCTGCCACGAATGCCCTAACGACCATGGATACGGTGTACTATTTTGCATGCATCATTTTTAAACCCATCCCTGATATTTTCCATTTTTTTTTTGCCAAATACCCAATGAGCATGATGCTTTGAGTACCATAACTTAGTTCATTAAGCAGAAAATCAGGTATTTTCACATTAAATTAACGTACTGAATGCGGCACAAAAGCTGCAGAACATAAAGCATTCTCATAGAAAAGTCCTTTCTGTATTTAAAGCTTTTCGAATACACCATTACTCAATCACTCCATTACTCCATTACTCAATTACCCGCACAGGTAATAATACAACCCCCTAAGGGAGCGTCTGCGGGAAAAATTTCCTTGCTGTTATTTTTTCCTACTTAATCCACACTCAATACCAGCCCCTTCAGGTACTCTCCTTCAGGGTGGTACAGGCTGACCGGATGGTCGGGTGGCTGGGCTGTTTGATATAATATCCGTGCCGGCCTGCCGGCCGTGGCCGCCGCCACAAACACGCTTCTCCGGAACTGTTCGCGGCTCACTACCTGGGAACAGCTGAAAGTAAACAGCATCCCGCCGGGTTCGATCTTTTCCAGCGCCGCCTGGTTCAGCCGGCGGTAGCCCTGCAGGGCATTCTGCCGTGCTACCCCATGTTTTGCATAGGCCGGGGGATCGAGAACGATAAGATTGTAGGTGCCAGGGGTATTTTTCAGAAAATCCATGGCATCGGCCACAAAAGCCTCATGTTGTCCCGGAAATCCTGGATTTATTCTCAGGTTTTCCCCGGCCATCTCGATGGCGGCCCGGGAACTGTCAACGGTATGCACAACCCGGGCGCCTCCGCGCAGGGCATAGACCGAAAAGCTGCCCGAATACCCGAACAGGTTCAGAACCTTTCTCCCGGCAGCCAGTTTTTCCAGCAGTTTCCGGTTTTCCCGCTGGTCGATATAAAAACCTGTTTTTTGTCCATGCTCCCAGTCGGCTAAAAATGACAGGCCGGATTCCAGAAACGGTCCTTCTTCCCTTTCCCCATACAGGTAGCCATCACGATGACTCTCCCTCATCCTGCCGGGCAGTGTCTGCAGGCTTTTATTGTACACCGCTTTCAGGTCCTTCCCCATAATTTCCTTCAATGCGCGCACTATTTCACCTGCCGATCGGAGCATTCCCGCCGTATGAGCCTGCATAACGGCCGTTTTACCATACATGTCTACAACGAGGCCGGGCAAACCGTCCCCTTCTCCGTGAACCAGCCTGTACATGCTGGTGTGATTGCTCCCTGCCAGGCCCAGTTCACGGCGCAGGGCCAGAGCGTTCTCCAGCTTTTCTTTCCAGAAACTGTCGCCGATTTGTTCTCTCTCAAAGGATAACACTCTGACGGCAATGCTCCCGGGCTGATAATGGCCTGTCCCCAGGAAACGGTTCATGTGGTCGGATACATTAACCAGGTCGCCTTCGGCAACATCCCCTTCAATCGATTGTATAGCGCCGGAAAAAACCCAGGGATGCCGGCGCATCAGGGAGGCTTCTTTCCCTTTTTTCAGAATGATCCCCGGTCGTTTCATTCTTATTCCGATTGAGCGGTTAAACGGCGGTACATAGCCAGACACACCCAGGCATCGGTAGCGGCATACAGTTCCTGGGCAGGGGTCAGTTTTTCGCCTTCCCAGTTTGTAAGCTGCTGTGCCTTGGACACCCGTATACCCAGAATGATGGCAGCCAGTTTCCTCAAACCGCGGTCTTCAATCCCATATTGTCCCGCTATTTGCTGCAGATCGAGAAAAGCCCCGGGCTCAAACGCCTGCAAACCGTTCAACTTGCCAAGATCATCATGAATAGCCACTCCTACTTTCAGGATCGAGCGACGGGCCAGGACCCTTTTCAGGGAAGGAGGCAAACCGAGCCTGTTCAGCCGGAACAGGAATGCATCATGTTCGGTAGCCAGCTGAAGCAGGCTAACGGAAAAATATTGTCCTTTCCGGAAACTGGGCCTGGATTCGGTGTCGAAACCCAGTATTTTCTGTCGTGACAGGAATTCTACAGCTTTTTGCAGGGCAGAGTGACGGTCGATCAAATGGATGTTGCCCTGAAAGAAGCCCTGGGGCAATGCTTCTATTTCCTGCCGGCTGATCTTACTTTTATAGGTCATAACATCTGCCGGGGTATATTCCTTCTTCTGGAAAGATTTTAAAATAACTCATCATCATTCTGCTCTTTTCCGTATTCGCGCATTCTGCGCGATATAATCCAGTTGTCCGTATCGGGAAGATCATTCTCCGGGGCATCCTCCCCGCCGGTATATTCATCCAGGTTTTCACTTCCAAATTCCAGGTTGTGCAGAGCCCTGAGAACATTGACCGCTTTCTGCCCCCAGTAATCGATGAAATGTTCCTGGCATTCGGCCAGGGCATCGTTCATAATATCGGGAGTTCCCATATGATACAGGGAAACGAAATCCTTGATATCCTGGTAAATATCGGCCATATCTTCGGCTATGCTGCATACCACCGGGGTTTCGCTCTCCCTCATCCGCTCATCGAATACTTCCAGGTATTCATTAAAGCGTCCGAGCACTTGCAAAACGGAATCGTTTACGGCATTCCATTCCTTTTCCGTAACGAATTTTTCCAGGGGCTCGTCAAGAACCGTCTCAAAAATCGGAAGCAGGGAGAAATCATGATAGAGCCTGAGGAGGGAAAGCCTGACAGAGCGCACCCACTCACTTCTTGAAGAAGCGCCCCGGGTATTATCGAGCAGGGTGCAAAAATCGCCTGCACTCCTGACAAAGGCGATCACTCCCCCCGAAAAAACAGGATGTGTTTCAGGATGATCCATACATCAGCATTTGGTTGCAAAGATAGGGGCTTTTCGGCAAAACGGAAATTCATCCCCTCCAGATGAGGCGTTGATCACCGTCGTATCCCAGGAGTTCCTGGTCGAGAAGCCAGCGGACCACGCGGAGTATCTTCTCTTCGTCGCCTTTCATTTTTTCCACCAGCTCAGCGGGGCTCAGCGGATCGTCGGACAGGGCTTCCCGGATCGTTTCACGGAGGGTTTCCCGTTCTTCTCTGTCGGGACCAGGATCGTCCTTTTCCATGCATATATCGCAATGCCCGCAGGGCCGGGTTAATTTTTCCCCGAAATATTCCAGCAGGAAGCGGCTGCGGCAGTTACCGGTCTGTTGCACGTAGGCAATCATGCGTTGCAGCCTTTCGATATACCGCTCTTTCCTGAAATTCAGCTTTTCGGGTGAAATATAGAGGGATTTGGTTTCGAGCCTTTCTTCCGTATAGATCAGCAGAGGGGAGCGGCGTTTGGGAATATACTGAATGATCCCCAGTTCCCTGAGGCGTATGAGATAACGGGTAACGGTATCCGGAGGAAGATTGCTTTTGCGTGCCAGGAAATCTTCATGAATGGCAACATATTCCGAAAACACACCCGAGTAGCTGCGCAGCAGGAGCTTGATAAACCCGTCGAAACGGGCGTTGGCCACCTGGAACCGGTACAGGTCGTCCCTGTTCACCAGGAAATGGATACGGGAAGGATTGCTGATCTCTTCGGTAAGTTCAACATAGCCTTCTCTCTCGAGCACTTTCAGGGCGTTGAATGTGAGGGTAAGGTTCAGGTTGAAGCGTTCACAAAATTCGGAGATAAAAAAGTCAAACGGCATGCCTTTGGCCCCTCCAATAGGTATTTGCAGATAATTTCCCAGCAGCTCGTATATTCGTTTGATCTCGGCAATGGGCGGAAAATTCAGATCCACCCTTTTTTCCAGTCCTTTGATATCCTGCGGATGATACAGCAAAACGGCATAGGCCCGCCGGCCATCCCTGCCCGCCCTACCCGCTTCCTGAAAATAGGATTCGACAGATTCCGGCACATCATAATGCACCACCACCCTCACATCCTCCTTATCAATACCCATACCGAAGGCATTGGTTGCCACCATGTAGTCGGTTTTCCCTTCCATCCACTCTTTCTGCCGGGCATGGCGTGTTTCAGGTCGGAGACCGGCATGATAATAATCCACACTCACTTTCTGCTGTTTCAGCCAGTCGGACACATCCCTGGCTTTCCGCCGGCTTCTCACATACACAATGCCCGATCCCTTCGTTTTGCTGATAATCCTCAAAAGGTAGCCAAGCTTGTCATCGGCCTGTCTGACCAGATAAATCAGGTTTTTCCTTTCAAAGCTTACGCGCAGCACATTTTTTTCCCTGAAAAGCAGCTTTTCCTGAATATCCTGCACCACCTCCTCCGTGGCGGTTGCAGTAAGAGCCAGAACAGGCACGCCGGGCAGGAATTTCCTCAATTCGGCCACCTTCAGGTAGGAAGGACGAAAATCATAGCCCCACTGGGAGATGCAATGAGCCTCGTCAACGGCCAGGAGGTTTACTTTCAGTTTTTCGACCCTTGAAAGGAATAGCTCCGTTCCCAGCCGTTCGGGCGAGACATACAACAATTTATAATCTCCATACAGGCAGTTGTCCAGTCCCTTGATGATTTCTTCGCGGGTAAGGCCGGAATGTATAGCCATGGCTTTGATACCCAGATTTTTGAGTCTGGCCACCTGATCTGTCATCAGAGCAATCAGGGGGGTCACCACCAGGCACAGGCCATCGCGTGCCAGGGCCGGCACCTGGTAGGTGAGCGATTTACCGCCTCCGGTAGGCATCAGTCCCAGGGTATCGTGGCCGTTCACAACCGATTTGATGATTTCATCCTGCAGGGGCCGAAAGGACGAATAACCCCAGTATTTGGTCAGTATTTGCTGATACAGGTTCAATCCAAATGATTTTTTGTTTAATACCCTGCCTTTATGTTCAATAGACCCTCATCTCCCGCTAAAAAAATCCGCTGCCTTCGCCCCGGTCCGTTTATTTTTTGTAATTTGGCGCCAGCATTTTCGGGAAAATAAATTTACAAAAATATAGATAATGTCGTCAACCAACGGTCAAATCGTTTCTGAAGGACTCACATTCGACGATGTTCTTCTTGTACCGGCCTATTCCTCCGTACTTCCCAGAGAAGTCAGCCTGGCCACCCGGTTTTCCAGGAATATACCGCTGAATGCCCCGGTAGTATCGGCAGCCATGGACACCGTAACCGAGGCCGAAATGGCCATTGCCATTGCCCGCGAGGGGGGAATCGGGGTGATCCATAAGAATATAAGCATTGAAGAGCAGGCGCGGCAGGTCAAAAAAGTAAAACGGGCAGAGAACGTGATGATTACCGATCCCATTACCATCCACCGCGATGCAACGGTAGGCGATGCACTGGCCCTGATGAATGAATTCCGGATAGGAGGCATTCCCGTGGTGGAAAAAGGTGGGCATCTGGTGGGGATTGTCACCAACCGCGACCTGCGGTTTGAAAAAAACCTCACCCGCCCGGTAAGCGAGGTCATGACCCACGAAAAACTGATCACCACCACCTACCCCACCGATCTGAGCGAGGCGGCCGATATTCTCCAGGAATATAAAATCGAAAAGTTGCCCATTGTAGATGAGCAGTACCACCTGATCGGGCTGATCACCTACAAGGACATTACCAAAACCAAGGACCGGCCCAGTGCAGCCAAGGATGAAAAAGGGCGCCTTCGTGTGGCGGCTGCCGTGGGGGTGACACACGACACCATGGTGCGGGTGGAAGCCCTGGTAGATGCCCAGGTGGATGCCATTGCCGTGGATACGGCTCATGCACATACCGAAACGGTCATCTCACTGATCAAACGGATCAAAAAGGCCTTCCCTCACACCGATCTGGTTGCCGGAAACATCGGCACGGCAGAGGCAGCACAGGCGCTGGCCGATGCGGGAGCCGATGCGGTAAAAGTGGGAATCGGGCCGGGATCGATATGTACCACCCGGGTGGTAGCCGGAGTGGGGGTTCCCCAGCTTACGGCCATTATTAATGCGGCCGGTGTGCTAAAGAAAAGAAACATCCCCCTGATAGCCGACGGCGGGATCAGATATTCGGGCGATATCGTAAAAGCCCTGGCAGCCGGCGCCCAGACAGTCATGATCGGCTCCCTGTTCGCCGGTGTGGAAGAAAGTCCGGGTGAAACTATCATCTATGAAGGAAGAAAATTCAAATCATACCGCGGGATGGGATCCATTGAGGCCATGCAAAGGGGATCGAAAGACCGTTATTACCAGGACATGGAGGACGATATCGCCAAATTCGTACCGGAAGGCATAGTGGCCCGTGTTCCTTACAAGGGGACTCTTTCCGAGGTGATCTACCAGATGATGGGCGGATTGCGGGCCGGCATGGGATATTGCGGCACGAAAAACCTGGAAGAGCTGACCGGAGCACGTTTTGTCAGGATAACCAATGCAGGCGTTATTGAAAGCCATCCCCATGACGTGACCATTACCCGTGAAGCGCCCAATTACAGCCGCTGAACAGGTTAAAATATCCCGGGAGCTTTTCCGTTCAATCATAACCCGGAACAGTTTCTGTTGCTGAACAAAACCGGATGCATTATGAACAAAATAACGCATATTTTCTGCCTGTTGACCCTGGCACTGATGATTCCGGCTGCCCATTGCCCCGCCCAGGATCCGGAAGAAGTACTGCTCACCGTTAATAACCACCCGGTTACCCTGGGGGAATTCGAGCGCATCTACCGAAAAAACAATCCGGATGCTCCTGCCGACCGGGAAAGCATAGAAAATTACCTGGAACTGTTTATCCGGTTCAAGCTGAAAGTAACGGAAGCCATGGAGCAGGGGCTGGATACCACCCGGTCGTTCAGGAGGGAACTGAATAAATACCGTAGCCAGCTGGCAAAACCCTATCTCTCGGATACGGAGTACAACCGGCATCTGATGAGGGAAGCATGGGAAAGGATGCAGACCGATATACGGGCAAGCCATATCCTGATCAGCCTGGATGAGTGGGCAGCTCCGGAAGATACCCTGGCTGCATGGGAAAAAGCCGTCAATATCAGAAAGAGGATTCTGGCCGGCGAACCCTTTGAGCAGGTAGCCCGGGGAACCTCCGACGACCCCTCGGTAAGGCATAACGGAGGCGATCTGGGCTTTTTTACGGCTTTTTCGATGATATACCCTTTTGAAACGGCAGCCTGTCAAATGGAAGTGGGAGAAGTGAGCATGCCCGTACGCACAAGGTATGGATACCATATTATAAAAGTAACCGACAAACGCCCGGCTGCCGGACAGATAAAGGTGGCCCACATCATGGTGGCTGCTTCGGAAAAGGCTGCAGAAGAACTTCAGCAGCAGGCAAAAGAAAAGGTGGATTTGATTATGAAAAAACTTCGCCAGGGAGAACCGTTCGACAACCTGGCCGTGGAATATTCCGACGATCAGGCTTCGGCCGCGCGGGGAGGAGAACTTCCCTGGTTTGGAGTAGGCCGTATGACCCGCCCTTTTGAAGAAGCCGCCTTTGCCCTGAAAAAAAACGGGGATATTTCAGATCCTGTACGCACCGAATACGGTTGGCACATCATTAAAAGACTCGACCACCGGCCGGTGGGAAGTTTCGAATCGATGCAGAAGGATCTGGAAGAAAGAGTAACCCGGGGTGACCGCCTGATAAAAAGCCAGGCCGTTTTTACGGAAAAGCTGAAGGAAGAATACGGTTTTACCGAATTCACTGAACATCTGGAACCTCTGATGGAAATAAGCGGTGACAGTTTTTTTTATGATACCGGCAACCAGGCAGAAGCCCCCGGCATGAAGGCTATCCTGTTCCGTTTCAACGGAAGATCATACACCGTGGCAGATTTTGCAGGATACCTGCAGGACCTCGCTTTCCATCCTGAACGAATGGATGCCCGGTCTTTTATCAGAAAATCTTACCATCGGTTTGTATCCGAAAAGATACTGGAATATGAAAACAGCCGGCTCGAAGAAAAGTATCCGCAGTTCAGGCACCTTATGCAGGAATACCACGACGGGATCCTGCTTTTTGAAATAACCGACCGGGAAGTATGGTCCAGAGCGGTGCGCGACTCTGCCGGTCTGGCCGAATACTTCCGGCAGAACCGCAGCAATTATATGTGGGCTGAGAGACTGGATGCCAGTGTATTCAGGGCCGATCCACAGGTAAACCGGTCCAGGCTTGAAAGATTCCTTACCCGCCGCACCCGCCGGGAAGCCACCCTTGACTATCTGAACAGAAAACTCCGGCTTAATCCTGCCGACAGCCTCCTTACGGTGGAGCAGGTGGTCTGCCTGCCGGAAAACACTCCCTGGCAGGGTCCGGTGCAGGCCGAACCCGGCGTGTACCAGGCCAGAATGAACGGAGAACAGGTCTGGGTCAGAATCAACCGCATCCTTCCCCCGGAACCCAAAAAACTGGATGATGTAAAAGGCCCGGTAACGGCCGATTACCAGGAATACCTGGAAGAACAATGGATAAAAGAACTGAAGAAGAAATATGAGGTTACCGTCAACCGGGATCTTCTGGAAAAAATGTACAAATAATTATGAAAAAAAACCTTATCGCCTTTCTGTCTGTCATCCTCACTGCCGTATCGTGCGTCAACTACGAGCATACCAACGGGGAACAACCCGTGGCAAGGGTCCATAACACATACCTTTACCCCTCCGATCTTACCGGTATCCTGCCTCAGAAATATACCCGGACCGACAGCATACGCATCGTGGAAGACTACATACGGAAATGGATCAAAACCCAGCTCATGCTCAAAAAGGCGGAAATAAACCTCACACAGACCGACCTGGAGGAGATCCGGCGGCAGCTGGAACATACCAGGGCTTCCCTTACCATATACAAATATGAGCAGGAGATGATGCGGCAGAAAATGGACACCACTGTCACGGCCGAAGAAATCCGGCAATACTATGAGGATCATTCCGAAAATTTTATCCTCGACCGGAATATTGTAAAGGCTACCTATATCAAAATTCCCGACGGAGCTCCCAACCTGGAAAGGGTAAGAACCTGGTACCGGTCGGAGAACAAAGAAGACCAGAATTCCCTGGAAAGCTATTGTTATCAGTATGCCAGCAAGTATGATCATTTTGATGACGACTGGATTGCTTTCAGAGAAATACTGAATCTGCTTCCGGGAGAGATCAGGAACGAAGAATCATTCCTGCGGTATAATGCTTCCATTGAAATGCGTGATTCATCCTATCATTACTTTGTTGCCATCAGGGATTACCAGCTGGCAGGTGCGGAAGCCCCTGTGGAATTTGTTGACGAACGCATCAGGAACATCATTCTGAACAAAAGAAAAGTAACATTCATCAGAGAACTGGAAAACTCTGTGTATAAAGAAGGACTTACAAAAAACGAATTTGAGATTTTGACACCATGAACATGAAAACCGTTTTGCGCCCCTATTTTTTGAAATCGTTGATGTTGTTGCTCTTTCCTGCCGGGATATTCGCCCAGGAAATCATGGTCGATCAAATCGTGGGAGTGGTTGGCGACAATATTATCCTGCAATCGGATATTGAGAACCAGTATTATCAAATGCAGGCCCAGGGATATACCGGAGATGCCCGGCAAATGAAATGTGAGATTTTTGAAGACCTTCTGGTTCAGAGGCTTTTCCTGAACCAGGCCATGATTGACAGCATCGAGGTCACCCCGGCCGAGGTGGAAAATGAGCTCAACCGGCGTCTTCAGATATATATCAACCAGATCGGCTCACAGGAACGCCTGGAAGAATATTACAATAAATCCCTTCTGGAGATCAAGGAAACCTTTCGCGAAGTGATCCGCGATCAGCTGCTGACACAGAGAATGCAGGCGGAACTTTCAAATGATATCAACGTGGTCCCTTCGGAAGTGAGGAATTACTATAAACAGTTGCCGCCCGACAGCATACCGGAAATTCCTGAACAATATGAAATAAGACAGATTGTAAAGAAACCCAGGATCAGTGAGGAAGCCACTTTTGAGGTAAAAGAAAGGCTGCTGGAACTGAGGGAACGGATCGTCCAGGGTGAAAGCTTTTCCACCCTGGCCATCCTGTATTCGGAAGATCCGGGTACCGCCATGAGGGGGGGAGAACTTGGATTCACCAGCCGGGGATCACTGGTCAAGGAATTTGCTGATGTGGCATTCAGTTTGAAGCAAAACCAGGTATCTCAGATTGTGGAAACCGAGTTCGGGTACCATATCATCCAGCTCATCGAACGGAGTGGGGAGCAGGTGAATGTAAGGCATATATTATTGAAGCCCAGAGCCTCTGAAGAAGCAAGCCGGAATGCTGTTGCCGCTCTCGACAGCCTGGCATCGAGGATCCGGATGGATTCCATCGCGTTTGAAACGGCAGCCCGGTTTTTCTCCAACGATGAAGATACCCGACTGAGCGGAGGCATGATGGTGAATCAGTCAACCGGAACCACCCGTTTTACCCTGGAAGAATTCGATCGTCCCACCCGGCAGATCATACAAAACCTGAAACCGGGAGAAGTGTCCGATCCATTTGAAGCCACCGACAAAACCGGAAGGAAAATATACAAGATCATCCAGATAACCCGCATTATCCCCGCCCACCGGGCCAACCTGGACCTGGACTATTCCCTCATCCAGAATATGGCCCTGTCTGACAAGAAAAGCCGTCTTCTGAACCAGTGGGTAAGGGATCGGATTACCGAAACATATATCAGGATTGATCCGTCTTTCCGTGACTGTGATTTCAACATCAAGGGATGGATCAGAGAAAGCCCGTGATTATACCTGCCCCCGAACCGAACCGGATTCCCTGCAGAGCCGGACTATTCAGCCACTGCCTGAAGCTTTTCTTCAGGACATTCCCGGCATGGCTGTTACTGGTTGTTGGCCCGCTGCAGGCTCAGGAAAAAACACGCATCGATATCCTGTACTCGGAAACCCTTCAGTTCGACAGGCGCATGGGAGAAAATTTCAAACGGCTGGTGGGCAATGTGAGGCTCCGGCACGAAGAGGTGATCATGTTCTGCGACTCGGCCCACCTGTATGACCGGGACAATGAGGTGCGTGCCTTCGGAAATATTCATGTCAACCAGGGCGACACCCTGCAACTGTACGGCGACAAGCTGACCTACCGGGGAGATACCCGGGTGGCACAGGTAAGAAATAACGTGGTGCTGCGCGACAGGGAATCGGTACTGAAAACCGACTATCTGGATTTCAACCTGGAAACCAATACAGGATACTATGTTAACGGGGGGCGCCTGGAAAATGAGGAAAACGTGCTTACCAGCAAGCGGGGTTATTATTACGCCGACGATGAAATATTCTATTACAGAGACAGTGTGGTTATGGTCAATCCCGATTACACCATCCACTGCGACACCCTGAAATACGATACCCGTTATGCCACGGCATATTTCATGAGCCCCACCATCATTCGCGGGGAAGATCTTTATATCTACTGTGAAAACGGATGGTACAACCTGGACCTGGAGCTCTCTCAATTCAACCAGAATGCCTTTATCAGAACCAGCGAGCAGATCATCCGGGGTGATAGTCTGTTCTACGACCGCGGAAACGGATTCGGAAAAGCCATAGGCAATATTGAGATGAACGACACCACAGAAAATATCATTCTCAGAGGGCATTATGCGGAATACTTCGAAGAACCGGAAAGTTCCCTGGTTACCGATTCCGCCCTGTTTATCCAGTTCTCGGAAACCG
Organism: Bacteroidota bacterium; assembly: GCA_011049175.1. Taxonomy (GTDB): domain Bacteria; phylum Bacteroidota; class Bacteroidia; order Bacteroidales; family VadinHA17; genus HyVt-105. Next base: position 19,009 of record DSCJ01000133.1, read on the forward strand.
ATACCCTGTACCTGCATGCCGATACCCTGACCTCGGAAACCGACAGCCTGGAGAACAGGCTGCTCAGGGCTTTCTATAATGTACGAATGTACAGAACCGATTTTCAGGCTGTTTGCGATTCCCTGGCATACTCCTTTTCCGACTCGGTAATCAGGATGTATCACAAACCCATGATCTGGTCGGACGAAAATCAACTTACCGGTGATTACATACAGATCATGACCCGTAACAGGAAACTCGACCGCATGGAGCTGTACCGGTCTTCCTTCATCATTTCGCAGGAAGATTCCATCCGGTTCAACCAGATCAAGGGAAAGGATATGACCGGTTTTTTCAGGGAAGGGCAGCTGTATCTCATCAGGGTAACCGGTAACGGCGAGTCAATATATTATGCCAGGGATGAAACCGGCATTATCGGTGTGAACAAGGCAGTTTGCAGCAATATAGAAATCTGGGTGGAAGAAGGGAAAGTGCGGAAAATACGCTTTCTTAACTCGCCCGAGGGTACTTTTACCCCACCCTTCCAGGTCATGCCGGAAGAAATGATACTGAAAGGATTCCAGTGGGCCGAAAAACTCCGGCCTGTTGATAAAAACGACCTGTTCAGGAAAAACCGATAAAAACGGGGGCCTTATGCCCCCGTTTGCCAAAAGGAACTAATATTCGTCTTCGTTAAAAAAGAAATCATCCTTGCTGGGATAATCGGGCCAGATATCCTCGATGCTTTCGTAGATATCTCCCTCATCCTCTATTTCCTGAAGATTCTCAATCACCTCCAGGGGGGCTCCCGACCGGATAGCATAATCAATCAGTTCGTCTTTCGTGGCCGGCCAGGGAGCATCTTCCAGCTTTGATGCCAGTTCTAGGGTCCAATACATATACCAGGATCAATTTGTTTTACATAGTTCTTAACCGGTCGCGTTAAAAGCCTGCAAATATATAAATAAAAAATTCTTAATTACAAGCCCGGAGACCATGGAATTTCATCCGCACCCAGTTCGGAAGATAATTTCCTGGATAATACGAATAAATAATCGGATAACCGGTTCAGATAGGACATCACCCGGTCAAGATGTTTGATACCGGCATCCAGCCGCCCTGCATTTCTTTCGGCCCTCCGGCACACGTTCCTGGTAATGTGTGTATACGATACCACCGGATGCCCGCCGGGTAGTATGAAAGAAGAAAGAGAAGGAAGGGTTTCTTCCATGGCATCGATCCGTTCTTCCAGAAAAGCGATATCACCTGCTTCAATCTGTGGGATCGGCCGCCCGCAATCATCGCAGTCGGCAGCCAGGATGGAAGCACAGATCATGAGCCGGTCCTGTATCTGCAGCAGGTCCTTTTTGTGGTTCTCACGGATATTCTGATCCCTGATCAGCCCCAGCCATGATATCAGTTCATCGATGGTTCCGTATGCTTCAATCCGTTCATGATGTTTGGGCACACGCCTCCCGCCGATGAGGGAAGTCATCCCCTCATCGCCGGTTCTGGTATAAATTTTCATTTCCTGTGATTTTATGCCTTCACCTTTTTCATACGCTCATTGGGCTGGTCCGATTCAATGTAACCGTCCATCAGGCGGATGATGCGGTCGGCGTGCCGGGCAATATCCTCTTCGTGGGTTACCACGATCACCGTGTTCCCCAGGGCATGGATCTCGTCGAAAAGATTCATGATATCCACCGAGGTCTTTGAATCCAGGTTTCCGGTGGGCTCATCGGCCAGAATAATGGACGGATGATTCACCAGCGCCCTGGCCACGGCAACCCGCTGGCGCTGACCCCCCGACAATTCGTTGGGCCGGTGGCTGATCCGGTCGCTAAGACCTACACTCTCCATCACCTCAAGAGCCCTTTTTTCCCGCTCGGCACGCGACAAACCGGCATAGACCAGCGGAAGCGTGACATTTTCCAATGCAGTATAACGCGGCAGGAGGTTAAATGTTTGAAAAACGAAGCCTATTTCCCGGTTTCTGATCTCAGCCAGGCGGTTGTCATCCATCTTGCTTACGTCTTTTCCGTTCAGGAAATAGGAACCCGACGTAGGGGTATCGAGGCATCCCAGAATGTTCATCAGGGTGGATTTTCCGCTTCCGGAAGGGCCCATGATGGCCACATATTCGTTCTTTTTAATCTCAAGAGTGATCGATTGCAGCGCCTTCACCACAATGGTCCCGATATGATAGTCTTTTACCAGATCAATCAGATGGATCAGTTTTTCCATTTTTCAGTGTATTTTGAGTGTACGAAAATAATCGAAACATACGTAATAAAAAAACAGGTAACACAGGATCAGAACCTGATCCTGACATGCTGTCCCGGTAATCCCTTCCGCAGGAACACCACTCCCGCCCTGAACAGGTCAAGGCTCAGGGTAACCCTCGGATCGGCAATGATTTTTTTCCACGCCCGGGTCATGCCCCTGCTCCAGTATATATCATCAAAAACAAGAACGCCTTCCTCTCCGCTCCGGCCTGTTATGGCATCAAAATATTTCAGGGTGGCTTCCTCCCGGTGGTTTCCGTCGATAAAAGCGAAATCCACCGTACCCATCTTTTCGAGCAATCCAGGCAGCTTATCGTCAAAATCCCCCGTCACCACCTGTACAAATCCGTAATCCGCGCTCTCCAGTTTCCTTTTCGCCAGTTCTGCCAGTTCCCCGCGCCCTTCCACGGTATAAAAAGGGATCTCTCCCGAAGCTGCCGCCAGGTATAGGGTGCTGCTCCCTGCACCGGTTCCCAGTTCAAGCAGTGAACGCGGACCGAAATACTTCACCAGCCTGAACAGCAATCTCCCCGTTTTCCGGTCCACTCCCATCCTCCTAAGCATTTTCCCGGTTCTGACGGTCGGTTTTTTCCCATAGGAAGAACCCGCCCCGCAATCATCCGTAATCATGAGACCCGTTTCCCCCCCTGTTTTATTCCACAAGGATTCAATTTTTTTGTATTCCGGGTACTTTTTTTTGTCGTTCAGCACCCGGGTGATCAGATCGAACAGAAAAGGGGAATGAATACCATGGCCGTACCGGTGCCTGCTGAAAAACACGTATTTCAGGTAATTCCATCCATGCCACACCGTTCGTTCAAACATACCGGCGCTTCCTGTTTTTCCCCTGTGGGGAAAGTGATAATCCGCCCGCAAAATTACTTTTTTCCGTAAAGATATTTTTCGATATTTATTGCCGCAAACCCGACCGCATGCAAAACCTCTACCAGAGGGATATCAAATACCTTCCGGGAGTGGGCCCGAAACGGGCCGAATGGCTGGAAAAGGAACTGAATATATGCACCTTTGCCGACCTGCTGTATTATTTCCCTTACAAATATGCCGACAGGACCCGTTTCTACAAAATTTCGGAGATCCATCCCGATTTGCCCCACGTACAGATCAGGGGCCGTTTCACCCGGTTCGGGTTTGCCGGCGACCCACGGCGCAAAAGGTTCGTGGCCCGGTTTGCCGACGATACCGGCAGTGTGGAGGTGGTTTGGTTCCGGGGGCTCCGCTGGATACAGAATGCCTATCAAACCGACAGGGAATATGTTCTGTTCGGCAAACCTACCGTATTCAACCGCCGGATCAACCTGGTACATCCCGAGGTGGAAGAAGCCTCGGCCTATGAAAAAAGTTTGACGCGGGCCCTGCAGCCATTTTACAGCACCACCGAAAAACTGAAAAACAACTTCATCAGTTCCAAAACCATCCAGAAACTGATGAACAACCTGTTTGAACAGATAGGACAAAATATACAGGAAACCCTTCCGCCGTACCTGCTGGAAAAAATGGGCCTGATGCCCCTGCCCGAGGCGCTGCTCAACATTCATTTCCCGGAGTCTCCCCGCCTGCTCAGCCGGGCCCGCTACCGCCTGAAATTCGAAGAGCTTTTTCTCATCCAGCTCAGCCTGCTGCAGTCGCGGAAAATCAGGACACAGAAAACCGAAGGATTTGTATTTTCCCGGGTGGGTGACTCCCTCAATGAATTCTATGAAAAACACCTCCCTTTTGAACTGACGAAAGCACAGAAAAGGGTTATCAGAGAGATCAGGAAAGATATGGGTTCGGGCAGGCAGATGAACAGGTTGCTCCAGGGAGATGTAGGAAGCGGCAAAACCCTGGTTGCCCTGATGAACATGCTGATTGCCCGCGACAATGGTTTCCAGTCGTGCCTGATGGCCCCCACCGAGATCCTGGCCAGCCAGCATTACCGAACCCTGAAGAATTTCCTGGGAAACATGGATGTACAGGTTGACCTGCTGACGGGATCAACCCGGAAGAAAGACCGGGAAAACATTCAGGAAGACCTGGTTTCGGGAAAAACAGACATCCTGGTGGGAACCCATGCCCTGATCGAGGAAACCGTCCGGTTCAGCCGCCTGGGACTGGCCGTGATCGATGAACAGCACCGGTTCGGGGTGGCACAGCGCGCCAGCCTGTGGAAAAAGAACGAACGGCCGCCCCATGTGCTGGTCATGACAGCCACCCCCATACCCCGCACCCTGGCCATGACCCTGTACGGCGACCTGGACATTTCGGTGATCGACGAGCTACCGCCCGGAAGAAAGCCCGTTAAAACCGTGCATTATTATGATTCCCAGCGGCTCAGAATGTTCGGATTCCTGAAAAAACAAATCGCCGAAGGCCGCCAGGTATATGTGGTATATCCCCTGATCAGGGAATCGGAAAAGATGGACTACAAGGACCTGGAAGACGGTTACGAAAGCATTTGCCGGGCGTTCCCCCCACCCGATTATGCGGTGAGCGTGGTACACGGCAGAATGAAGCCGGCCGAAAAGGACAAAGCCATGAACCATTTTATTGCCGGAAGAACCCACATCATGGTTGCTACCACCGTGATCGAGGTGGGCGTGGACGTGCCCAATGCCAGCGTAATGGTGATTGAAAGCGCCGAACGGTTCGGGCTTTCCCAGCTCCACCAGCTCAGGGGCCGGGTGGGTCGGGGCGCTGATCAGTCAACCTGTATTCTGATGACTTCGTATGAACTGAGCCGGGAGGCACGGATGCGGATCGAAACCATGGTAAGGACCAACGACGGTTTTGAAATTGCCGAAGCCGATCTGAAGCTCAGAGGCCCGGGCGACCTCGAAGGAACCCAGCAGAGCGGCATCCCCTTCACCCTGCGGATCGCCGACCTGGGCAAAGACGGACAGCTTCTGCAGTACGCCCGCGAAACTGCGGAAAAAATACTGGCCGGTGACCCGGAACTGAACTCTCCGGAAAACAGGATGCTGCTTGAAACCCTTCGCAGGAACCAGAAGGAATACATGAACTGGAGCATGATCAGCTAAAACACAACATACAAACGGAAAGGTGGTGAAAAACATTTTTATCCCAATATACCGGTTGTTTTTAGCTTATTTAAAATCATAATAAATTGGATTCCCGCATCCAAAACCTGACAAAAAGCAGGCAGAAAAATCTGCGCCTGCTATAAATTTGTGCTTTTTAATCAGGGATCAGGAGTATTTGCTTGATGGCCGAAATGATCGAACATACGGGTATTGTCAGGGAGATAGGCCCGGAAGGAATGAAGGTCAGGATCCTTTCCGAACCGGCCTGTTCCGCATGCCATGCCCGGGAAATTTGCGGATCCGGAAATTCCCGGGAAAAAGAGATCACCATCAGGGAATGGCAGGGAAATTTTCACCCGGGAGAGCAGGTGCAGGTAATGATCACCGAATCGCTCGGGCTGAAAGCCCTTTTTTACAGCTATATTTTACCGTTCCTCCTGGTGCTGCTCTGCCTGGTGGTTCTCACAGCCGGCGGTACCCGTGAATGGCTGGCCGGTATACTCTCCCTGTCGGTGCTGGTACCGTATTACCTGATCCTGTACGTGCTGAGAAAGCGGATTGACCGGGTGTTCAGCTTCTCAGTGTCCAGGTTTACCTAAACATATTGACCTCATGAACTCAACCATTCTCATTACCGTCATTACCCTGAGTGCCATAGGAATGGCTGCGGCCCTGATACTCTATTTCGTGGCAAGGAAATTCCGGGTGCACGAAGATCCCCGGATTGACGAAGTGGAAGAGGTACTTCCGGCCGCCAACTGCGGGGGGTGCGGATACCCGGGATGCCGGAATTTCGCCGAAGCCCTGGTCAAATCCGATTCATTCGAAGGGCTGTTCTGCCCGGTAGGCGGGAACGAAGTCATGGCAAAGGTGGCTGAAATTCTGGGGCGCGAAGCCGTTACCCAGGCTCCCCTGGTTGCCGTGGTCCGCTGCAACGGTTCACCCGGGCACCGGCCGAAAACCAGTGTGTACGACGGTCCGGTAACATGCGCCATTGCCCATGCCCTGTATACGGGCGAATCGGATTGTCCGTACGGATGCCTGGGATACGGCGATTGCGTGGAAGCCTGTACCTTCGATGCCATGTATATGGACCCGAAAACCAACCTGCCGGTGGTCATCGACAATAAATGTACCGCCTGCGGGGCCTGTGTGGAAGCCTGCCCCCGCGATATCATTGAACTCAGAAAAAAGAACCCGAAAGACCGGAAAATATTCGTATGCTGTATCAATGAAGAGAAGGGAGCCGTTGCGCGGAAAAACTGCAAGGTGGCCTGCATCGGTTGTGGTGCCTGCGTAAAGGTTTGCCCCTTCGATGCCATCACCCTGGAGAATAACCTGGCCTACATTGATGCTGAAAAATGCCGGCTCTGCCGCAAGTGTTCCCCCGTTTGCCCCACCAATTCCATTCTCGAGATCAACTTCCCGGAAAAGAAAATGGTAGTAAAAGGACAGGAGAAAAAAGATGCAAAAGAAGGCAGCGGGAAAGAAGAAAAAGTGGCAGCATCCGGCAGTGAGCAGAAAGAAAGCGGAGAAGAAAGCAAAAAGGATAAAGAATCGAATTCGTCAAATAAATAAAACAAACGCACCGTGTTAAAAACCTTTGCAAAAGGAGGGGTTCATCCGCCGGAAAACAAGCTGTCGGCCTCCCGACCCATCGAAAGCCTGCCCCTGCCTCAAACGGTTTCCATTCCACTGTCGCAGCATATCGGCGCCCCGCCCGCTCCGCTCGTTCAGAAGAACGACCAGGTGAAAACCGGCCAGTTGATTGCCCGGGGTGAAGGATTTGTTTCAGCCAGTATCCATTCCTCTGTTACCGGAAAAGTTGTCAAGCTGGAAGAGGTGATGGATGCCGGAGGATACCGCCGGCCTGCTGTCACCATTCAGGTGGGGGAAGACGAATGGATGCCGGAAATCGATACCAGTCCCGGCCTGATAAAGGAATTTGACCTCAGCGGGAAGGATATCATTGAAAAAGTAAAGGAAGCCGGGATCGTGGGAATGGGAGGAGCCACCTTCCCATCTCACGTGAAGATGAGCGTTCCCCGGGGCAAAAAAGCGGAACTTCTGATTATTAACGGGGTGGAATGTGAACCCTGGCTAACCTCCGACCACCGGCTGATGCTGGAAAAAGGAGAAGAGCTGCTGGTGGGTATCCGCCTCATCATGAAAGCCCTGCAGGTGGAAAAAGCCCTGATCGGCATTGAAAACAATAAGCCCGATGCCATTGAGCACCTTTCAGGACTTTGCCTGGGGGAAAAAGGCATATCCGTGGTTCCACTGAAAGTGAAATATCCACAGGGCGGTGAAAAACAACTTATCAAGGCCCTTACCGCAAGAGAAGTACCCTCGGGGGGGCTGCCCATCGATGTGGCAACCGTAGTACATAACGTAGGTACTGCCTTTGCCGTGTATGAAGCGGTGCAGAAAAAGAAACCCCTGATAGAAAGGGTGGTGACCGTCACGGGTCCGTCCGTAAAAAAACCATGCAATTTCCTGGTCAGGACCGGCACCCCGGTGAGCCACCTGATTGAAGCTGCCGGGGGACTGCCCGACGATACGGGAAAGATCGTCAGCGGAGGCCCCATGATGGGTAAAGCACTTAACTCACTTCAGGTGCCGGTTACCAAAGGAACCTCGGGTATTCTTATCCTGCCGGAAAGTATGTCGGTCAGAAAACCGGTGCTGCCCTGCATCCGTTGCAGCCGGTGTATCTTCGTATGTCCCATGGGGCTGGAACCATACCTGCTCATGACCCTTTCGGAGAAGAAAATGACCGAAAAGATGGAAAAAGAACATGTCATGGATTGCATAGAATGCGGTTCGTGCAGTTATATCTGCCCCTCGAACCGCCCCCTGCTTGATTATATCAGGCTGGGCAAAGCTCAGGTTAATCAATTGATAAGATCGAGAAAGAAATAATGGACAAACTGCTCAGAGTATCGTACTCCCCGCACATTCACGGGGAGAATTCCGTACCCCGGCTCATGTGGGGAGTGATCGCCTCCCTGGTGCCGGCTTTTGTGCTTTCAGTTCTATACTTCGGGCTCGGGGCCATTCTGGTAACCGCCACCTCCGTTTTGTCGTGTGTGCTCTTTGAATACCTCATTCAGCGGTTCATTATGAAGGTGCCTCCCACCGTGAACGACGGCTCGGCCGTGGTGACGGGTGTGCTGCTGGCTTTCTGCCTTCCCGCCACTATCCCCCTGTGGCTGGTGGCGCTGGGTGCCCTGGTTGCTATCGGGGTGGGGAAAATGAGTTTCGGTGGACTGGGGAGCAATCCTTTCAATCCCGCCCTGGTGGGCCGGGTTTTCCTGTTCATTTCTTTCCCCGTGCAGCTTACCAGCTGGCCGCTGCCCATGGGGTTCAAAACAAAACTGGTTGATGCGGCCACAGGAGCCACCCCCCTGGGAGTGATCAAGGAGGGTTTGCTGAACAACCAGCAGGTACCCCCCCTGATGGATGATATCCCCTCGCATATGCAATTGTTCTACGGAAATATGAACGGATCAATGGGCGAAGTGGCCGCCATGGCCCTGCTGCTGGGGTTCATCTATATGGTGGTCAAAAAAATCATTCCCCCCGTTATTCCCCTCACCATCCTGGGAACGGTTTTCGTATTCACCGGCATCCTGTGGCTGGCCAATCCGGAATCGAATGCCGATCCGTTATTCCACCTGCTAACCGGTGGGGTGATGCTGGGAGCTATATACATGGCTACCGATTATGTTACCTCGCCCATGACCAAAAAAGGAATGGTGGTGTTTGGGGTAGGCATCGGTGTCATCACGGTACTGATACGCCGGTTCGGTTCGTATCCCGAAGGAGTACAGTTCGCCATTCTGATCATGAACGCTTTCGTTCCCCTGATCAATTCCTGGTTCAAACCCAAACGATTCGGAGAGGAGGTGCAACATGGCTAAGAAGGAATCCACCCTGCTGAATATGGTGCTTACCCTGCTGGTGGTTACGGCTGTAGCTTCCACCGCTTTGGGATTCGTATATGAGTTCACCAAAGGGCCCATTGCAGCCGCCCGGGAAGCCAAAAGAATCTCAGCCATAGAACAGGTATTGCCTGAGTTCGACAATAATCCGGGATCGGAAGTGAAGGCCCTGGCTATGGACGGCGACAGCGTGTACCTGTATACCGGAAGGAAAGACGGCGAATGGGTGGGAACGGCCGTTCAAACCTTCAGCAAACAGGGCTTCAGCGGATATATCTGGCTGATGGTGGGGTTCTTACCCGACGGCACCATCCATAACATTGTGGTGCTGGAACATAAGGAAACTCCCGGACTGGGGGATAAAATGGAACAGGAAAAATCGTTCGACAAGAAAACCGGAAAATCGTGGAGCTCACAGTTTTTCGGAAAACACCCCGATAATTTTCAGTTAATGGTCACCAAAGACGGGGGAGATGTGGATGCCATCACAGCCTCCACCATATCATCCCGCGCTTACTGTGACGCCGTTAACCGCGCCTATCAGGCCTTTAAGGAAGGAGGTAACCAATGAACCAGTGGAAAAACTTCAGTAAAGGGTTTATCAGGGAAAATGCCGTTTTCGTGCTTTTCCTAGGGCTGTGCCCCACCCTGGGGGTGACCAGTACCGCCATCAATGGTCTGGGCATGGGGCTGGCCACTACCTTTGTCCTGTTTATGTCGAATATTGTGGTATCGCTTATCAAATCGCTGATACCCAACAAAGTCAGGATCCCCACCTACATTGTGGTGATCGCTTCGTTTGTAACCATCGTTGAACTCACCATGCAGGCGTATCTGCCTACCCTGTTCGAGCAGCTGGGACTGTTCATTCCGCTGATCGTGGTCAACTGTGTGATCCTGGGACGTGCGGAAGCCTTCGCCTCAAAAAACAACCTTCTCACCTCCGCCATAGACGGACTGGGCATGGGGCTGGGTTTTGCCTTTGCCCTGACACTGCTGGGAGCGGTGCGCGAAATCCTGGGCAGCGGGTCACTGTTCGGCCTTAAATTCATTGCCGGTGACGGTATCCTGCTGTTCATCCTGCCTCCGGGTGCCTTCCTCGCCCTGGGATACCTGATTGTGATCATGAACAAGATTAAAGAAAAAACCACCTAATCCGATCCCGCCATGGAATATGTGATCATCATCATATCGGCCGTATTTGTCAACAACATCGTTTTGACCCGGTTCCTGGGTATTTGCCCCTTTATCGGCGTGTCGAGCAGGGTCAGCACAGCCCTGGGGATGAGCGGGGCCGTAGCTTTTGTCATGACCATTGCCACTCTGGTAACCTATCTGCTCCAGGTCTATATCCTGAACCCTTTCGGGATCGCCTTTATGCAGACCATTACTTTTATCCTGGTCATTGCCTCCCTGGTGCAGCTCGTAGAGATCATCCTGAAAAAGGTGAGCCCGCCCCTTTACCAGGCCCTGGGAATATTCCTTCCCCTGATCACCACCAACTGTGCCATTCTGGGAGTAGCCATTCTGGCCCAGCAAAATGAATACAACCTGCTTGAAAGCGTGGTGTTCGGCATTGCCAATGCCATCGGCTTCGGCCTGGCTCTGATCCTTTTCTCGGGCATCAGGGAACACCTGAGCATGGTGAATGTACCGAAAGCGATGCAGGGAGTGCCCATCGCCTTTATTGTAGCCGGCCTGCTGGCCATGGCGTTTATGGGCTTTGCGGGAATTGTCTGAACCGGATAAAAAAGCAGGCCGGAATCTTCCGGCCTGCTGCGAAATTCATATCTCCTTTACCGGATACTATTTATTCCACACCCAGTTCGGCCAGGATCCGTCCGGCCCCGTACAGGTGGCGGAGGGCCGCAACAATACCCCCGGCATGAACTCCAACGGCCCGGTTTACTTCTTCATCATAAATAAAATTGCCCGGCAGCGACTCGATATTCCCGTCGAATACCAGTCCCACCAGTTCCTTGTTCCTGTTGATCATGGCGCTGCCCGAGTTCCCCCCGATGATATCGACCGTGGATACGAAATTCAGAGGTTCCTTCAGCAGTTCCACCGGAGGATCCAGCCATCTTTCAGGCATACTCCAGGGATATTCCCCGTTGAAAGAATGGTACCGGTCGTACATTCCAAAAAAATGGGTTTTGTACGGGGCTTCCGTTCCGTTGTAGGTATATCCGCTGACCCGGCCGTCGCTGATGCGCAGTGTCCCCGTGGCATCGGGAGGAAGCTTCAGTCCGAACACCCCGAACATCTCCCGGGCGATCTTATTTTCCAGAGCCCGGCGAACGTTCACATTGCCGTTCATGATGGTGCTTGACCTGACATATTCGGGAACCAGGGTCATGGCCATGAGGATAACCGGATCGTCATTTTTTCTGATCTTTTCAGCATCCCATTTCAGGAACCGCTTCATTTTTTTCTCACTGGCAAACAGGGTTTCTTTCAGTATCCTGTCGGCCGCCTCATCCGGGGTATCTCCATCAAGAATGGCCGCCACATAGTCGTCGTCGTCATCGGCATACCGTTTCATGAAAACCAGCAGGTTGGCGAGCTTTGTCTTTTCTTCTTCGGCAGAAAGCGATTCCGCTATTCCCGGAAGCATTTCCCTGAACTGCCTGAGTTCCGAAGTATCGGCATCTTCATCCTCCAGCACCTCGAGATAGGCATCAACGGCATAGGCCATCAGAACGGTTCCGCTGTTCCCCGACTGCGGGCCCAGCAGCAGCACTTCCATCATTTCGGGAGAGATCTTCCGGTATTCCCGTTCAAGTTGTTCCCAGTAGTCATCGCCTCCGGCATCGGTTACCTGCCGGCGGATGTAGTTTTCCATCTGCCGTTTCCGGTCCATCAGCTTTTCATTGTGCAATCCGTCGATAATCCCCTGGATTGCCTTGATAGAATTGGAGATCATGAACATCTGTTCCTGCAACATCCGGTCGCCCGATTCTTCAAATTGTTTCTCCAGTTCCCGGTAATTGGTTTTCATCCAGTCGAGCTGGATCTGGTACCGGTAATCGCGGTCGTATTCATACTGGGCCATGGTACGGTACCTCTCGGTACTTCCAGGGTTCCCCACCACAAAAATGGGCTCGCCGGCGTGAATGCCGTCGGGGTTGAAAGCATAATAAAAACCTGACGAGTTCACCGGTTTACCGTCTTCATATGCCCTCCACAGAGTAAAATCCAGGTTGTATCGCGGATAGGTAAAATTGTCGGGGTCGCCGCCGAAATAGGCCGCCTGCAGTTCAGGGATCATAACGAGCCGGATGTCGTCGTACCTTTTGTACCCGTAAAGCGATATTTTTACTCCGCTGTAATACAGAACAGGTTCAATTTCCAGGTTTTTCCAGTCTTCCTGTTCCGACACTTCTTCCATCACGGCATAGATAGCCGAATCACGCAGGGAAATCATTTCCTCATCCGTTTCCGCTCCACGGGCAGCCTGCATCACCCGGTCACTCACATCCATGATCCTGACCAGCTGCCTCACCCACAATCCCGGAGTGCGGCGTTCGTCGGCAGTATCGGCAGCATAGAATCCATGGGCATCGAAATCTTCCCCTTCTTTCATGATCCTTTCCAGCACCATGCGCGAACAGTGGTGGTTGGTCAGGATCAGCCCGTCGGGTGAGACAAAGGAGGCTGAACACCAGTTGGCAAATTGCAGGGCAGCCATACGCACATCATCCAGCCATTCCCCACCGGCCTGGAACTGATAGTTTTCACTGAACTCTTCCGCCGGGACATATTCAAAAGGCCACATCTTGCCGAAATCAGACATCTGTGGAGTGTACTGAGCCTGCAGCGACAGACTCATCCCTATGAATACCAGGGAGATGAATAAATAAGTCAAACGGTTTTTCATGAGATTTGAATTGGGTTACAATAATGATTAAAAACAATGAGCGGCAAGGTAATGATTTTTTCATTTCCCGCAGGCGGGCTACAATATGTTTAAAGCCATCACAGTGTCAGCCTTTGATCACCGCCAGGGGCTGTAACTCGGTTTTGATCTTTACCAGGTCAGCCTGTTCGTCCATCACCTGCCGGATATCCTTATAGGCATGGGGGGCTTCATCCAGGTCCCTGTGCGACCGGATGGAATGAATAATATTCCTGCTGTCCATTTCTTTTTTCACCGTATCGAGATCGAGCTTCCGCATAGCTTCTTTCCGGCCCATCACCCTGCCAGCCCCATGCGAACAGCTTTCAAAGCTGGAAGAATTTCCCAGGCCTTCCACAATGTAGCTTACGTTTCCCTGTGAGCCGGGAATAATGCCGGTTTGACCCCGGCGGGCCTGGGTGGCTCCTTTCCGGTGAACCCATACCCTCTCGCCGAAATGTTCCTCCTTTGAGGCAAAATTATGCGCAATATTGATGAGGGGATTATGTGAAAAGTCCCGGCCGCTGAGATCCTTCATAATCCCCAGGATGGTTTCCACCATCAGGCGCCGGCTGGCAAAGGCAAAGGCTATGCAATAGTTCATTTCCCTGATGTACTTTTGCCCTTCTTTATGGTCTTCCGGCAGGTAGGCAAGCTGCCAGCTTCTGGGTACGGGCGATTTCCACTTCTCATTCAGGGTAATGGCCAGCCGGTTATAATGGTCGGCCACCTGCTTTCCGATGTTCCGGCTGCCCGAATGAACCATAATCCAGATCCTTCCGTCGGTTCCCTTCTGAAACTCTATGAAATGATTCCCACCTCCCAGGGTTCCCAGCTGATACAGGGCATTGCGGTACTCTCTGGCCACCACGGGCATTTCTTTTTTCCAGTCGCCTTTCCCGCCCGGATCGGGCATCAGGTCTTTTGACCGGGGTTTCTCATGGTGCTTGAAACCCAGGGGAATATGCCTGCGAACGGCCGACATGATCTCCTTCAACACGGGTGTTTCAATGTTTGTAAGGCTGGTGGCTGCAGCCGACATGCCGCATCCGATGTCCACCCCAACGGCATTGGGAACGATCACGCCGTTGGTGGCCATCACACCGCCAATTGGCATCCCATAACCCTGGTGGCAATCGGGCATGATGGCAATATGATGAAAGGCAAACGGAAAATTCGACAGGTTCCTGATCTGATCCATAGCTCCCGGCTCCACCTCTGTTGTCCAGAGCATGACAGGGATTTTCCCGGTTTTAATCTCCTTTTTCATGAAGCTTTTGTTCAGCAGTCAATAAATGTAAGACTTTTACGGCAAAAATCTTACATTTACTCCCAGTAAGCACATTATGGCCATACCCACGCATCTTCCATCTGCCTACTACCGTATTCTGGGTGTTCGGCCGGGCTGCAGCCTGAACGATATTAAACAGGCATACCGGGAAAAGGCCAAGGAGTTCCATCCCGATATCAATCCCGATCCGGATGCCCCCGACCGGTTCATCGAAGTGAATGAAGCCTATGAATATTTTGTCAGGGAATTCAACAGCCCCCGGCAGAAAATTGTGCGTGACGGTATCAGCACGGCTGAGATGGATGATATCCTGAGGCAATGGATGGAAAGGGAACGGGCAAAAGCCAGGGCGCGGGCCGCACGCTATGCCCGGCAAAGGTACGAGGAGTTCCGCCGGTCGCCCCTGTACCGTACTTCCAGCCTGCTTTCCATAGGGGCAAATTACCTTATCCTGGGTTTCGGGATCATGATGATCAGTGGTTCTGCCTACGGGATATATAATATTTATATCACCTGGAATACCATTACCGCAGCAGGTGTTTTTGCGGCTGTGATGACCTCGCTGCTGGGTATGGTGATCATGGTTTTTTCCCTGTCGGATATCAGAAGAAGGCGGAAAGAGTTAAGAAGGATGAAGGATGAAGGATGAAGGATGAAAATATTGACCGGTTGAGCGAAAAAGGTTATTTTTACTGTTCAGACCTGAAAACCCGGCATGCGGGCAGGTGTTTCCCGGCCGGGACGGAACGATAAAGATGACGAACATGACAGAAAAACAAATCGAATTGCTGCGCAAACAGATGGAAAATCTGGATGCCGGTGATTTCAACCTGGAAGCATGGAAAACTTCCACCAAGCTGATGCTGGAAAGGATATTCGGTCCGGGCAATCCGCGGGCCAGGGAAATTGAAAAGATCCATTACGACCTGAGTTCCTGGGCTTTGCGCGATTCCCTGGGAGCCTCCTCCACCCTGGAAGGATGCAAACGAACCGGACGGGCCATTTTGGAAGCCTGCATCATGGAACTGGAAACCCTGGGCGACGCCGGCGAAACCGCCATCCCGAAAACCATCAATGCCGGTATCCTGACCGGGTGCCTTGAAAACCACCTGACCGTGTCGCAGCTGAGACGTTTAAAGGAGATCCTTCAATCGGAAAAAGAACCGGAAGAGAAGGTCAAAGCCGTGGCGGAATTTCTCGACAACCTGGGCCCGGATAATCTGACAGGGATCCTTTCCGAATTTCTTTCAGACCCGGGCGTATCCTCCCAAATCTGATGAATTATTATGAAGAAAAAGATCATCAATCCCTACAACAACTTTGATAATCCGTGTTATGGCTGTTCAGAACACAATGATGCCGGCCTGAAAATGGAATTCTGGGACAATGGGGAAGGTCTGGTATCCGAGTGGGCTCCCCGTCCTGAATTTCAGGGGTATGTTGGGGTGCTGCACGGCGGGATTCAGGCTACCCTGCTCGATGAGATCGCCAGCTGGACGGTGTATGTGAAGGCCGGCACTGCGGGGGTTACCTACTCTATGGAGGTTCGTTACCTCAGGCCCGTATACCTCAGTCGCGGGCCGCTTCATATCGTTTCCCGGCTGGAAAAACGGGAGGAAAAAATGGCAATGATCCATACCGGTTTGTACGATGCCAGGCAACAGCTATGCACCGAGGCAAAAATACAGTACTTTCTGTTTCCCGAACACATAGCCCGGGAAAAATACCACTATCCCGGAAAGGAGGCTTTTTACGTAAAAGGTTGGAGGGAGTAACTCAGTAATGGAGTAATGGAGTATTTGAGAAGCCTTAAATACACAAAATTTTCTTGAACACAAGTTTCGTCCTCAAATTCGCAAGTCTATCGAATCCCATCAAAAAATATATCTTTTTCCCGGACTACCTGAAAAGGACTGGCCTCTGAGGGTTTTATGAGAAAAACAAGGCGGGGGAATATGCGCCAAGGCCTGTGCAGCGATCCTGTCTGAGTCCCTGACAGGCGAAGCGCTGTCAGGGACGAGTTTGGATCGCGGCAGGCCTTCCCCCGCCGTAGTTTTTCCATAAACGCATCAGCAGCCAAAGGGTTTTTTGCATGCTTTTTTGCCCCACAAAAAAGCATGTCGCTCCGTTTCGGGAACGGAGCGAAAAAATGGCCGGTGGGATGAAACTATCAAAGAGCAAGTGGCCGGAACGAATTATTGCCTCACCAGACAGGTAATGGCTTTTTTTCTGTAATTGATGGAATAACTGTATTATATTAAATTCTGTAATAGAGACAGGCGAATTTGAGAATGTGATTAACTACGTAGTTGTCTACGGTGCTAACTACGTAGCTAATGGTCCGGGCGGATATTTATGCCGGTTTGCGGGAGGTCCGGGGCATTGGCCGCAACTGCATAAAAGATACGGCATTCTGCATGGAAAAGCAGGCGCCAGGTTGGAACCGGAAAAAGAAAGAGGCTTCGATTAACTGATTATTCATTTTTCCCCGGGTGCAACCCGCATTCCCTGTTCTCGGGCTGTTCCCACCACCAGCGGCCGGCCCGCACATCCTCATCCGGCTTTACCGCCCGGGTGCAGGGCTGACAGCCTATACTGGGAAACCCCCTGTCGTGCAGGGTATTATACGGGATATCGTATTCGCCGATATAATCCCAAACCTGTTTCTCCGACCAGTCGTACAGGGGATTGACCTTCACTAATTCGTGTTTCTCATCCCATTCCACCGGCATGACCGATATGCGGGTCACTGCCTGTTCCCTTCGCAGGCCGGTTATCCAGGCCCGGCAACCCTCCAGGGCACGCAGCAGGGGAAGCGTTTTCCGGATATAACAGCACAGCTTCCGGTTCTCCACACTGCGGTAAAACAGGTTGATGCCCCTCTCCTGCACCATCTTCTCCACTTCCCGGTAGTCGGGGAAAAATACCTCGATCTCCAGTCCGTATTTTTCCTGTGTTTTTTCCAGTACTTCATAGGTTTCAGGAAATAACCGGCCCGTATCAAGGGTGAAGATCCGTGCTTTTGGGCTGATTGAGGCCATCATGTGGGTAATCACCTGGTCTTCCGCCCCCAGGCTGCTGGCAAAGGTGATCTCCTTCCCGTAATGGTCCAGAAAAAAGCTCAGAATGGTTTCCGGGGATGCCTTTTTGAACTCCCGGTTCCAGGCATCTATCTGTTTTTTTATTTCTTCCTTTTTCATCGTCCTCAGTATGTTTCCTATCCTGAACATTTCCCGGTAAAATGGCCGGGAATTCTATAACCAAGGTAACAAAAATGCGGGAAATACCGGAAACAAGCAAGAACTATCAGGTCAAAGCATTATTTTTGGGTTCTGTTAAACAGTTAATGTCTATGATCATTCCCATGGTTCTGGTCCTTGTGGCCTTCACACTGTATTACCTGGTTATTTCCCGGCCCATGATGAAAATATGGTTGCCTGCCGTGAGCGCAGGACATCCCCGGCGAATAGCCCTGCAACGGCTGGCTGGCGTGTTCTTTTTAGGCATTCTTCCGCTGGCCTGGCTGCTGGCCACCAAACCATTCTTCCCACAAACTACGGGTACCGGCCCAATTTCCTGGTCACACACCCTGCCCGCCATCCTGCTGCTTTGCCCGGTCATGTACCTCACGGGATACCTCGCCTCCCACCGGTCAGGAAACCGGAAAGAATATCCGCAAATACGGGTAAACAAATGGAACGGCCAGCTGCTCCTTTTCAATGCCCTGTCGTGGGCGGCCTATCTGCTGGCCTACGAATTCCTGTTCCGCGGGTACCTTCTTTTCTCCCTTTACGAAGCTGGTGGGTACTGGCCGGCCGTGGGGATAAACGTGGGGCTATATGCCCTGGTTCACCTTCCCAAGGGATGGAAAGAAACCGCAGGGGCAATCCCCTTCGGACTGGTGATCTGCGTTCTGACCCTGCACACAGGCAATATCCTTACCGCTTTTCTGGCCCATCTCACCATGGCTCTGTCAACCGAGTATTTTGCCATCCGGGCCAATCCTGACATGCAATTTGTTTCAAAAAGAAGATCATGAAATACTTCATTACCGGCATTACGGGATTTACGGGGCAGAAACTGGCCGGAGAACTGACCGCCCGCGGACACATACTGCGCGGACTGGCAAGAGACAGAGGGAAAATTCCCACCGGTTTGCAGTCCGGGGTGGAATGGGTAACAGGCAATCTTTCGGACAAAGAGGCGCTGCAAAGGCTGGTCGCGGGATGCGAAGGAGGGTTCCACCTGGCCGCCAATACCAGCGTATGGTCTGCCGACCCGGACGCTCATATAAGGGACAATGTTACGGGGACCCTGAACGTACTGGAGGCAGCCCGGGAAGCAGGGGTAAAGAAAACCGTTATTGTCTCCACGGCGGGGGTATTCGGTCCCTCCCGGCAGGGGGAGAAAACTACCGAAGGTTCTCCCCGCCCGGCAACATACCACACAAGATATGAAACCTCCAAGGCCCTGATGGAGAAAGAAGTGAGGAAGCGGAACGATCTATCCGGACTGTGGGTTATGGTACATCCAACCCGCGTATACGGTCCGGGTATTCTGAACCATGCCAATTCGGTAACCCGTATCATCGACAGCTACCGGCGGGGAAAATGGAGAATCCTTCCGGGTAACGGCAATCCGAAAGGCAACTATGTATATATCGATGATATAGTGAACGGTATGATCCTGGCCATGGAAAAAGGGAAACCCGGGGAAAATTACCTGCTGGGAGGGGAAACCCTATCTTACCGGGATTTTTTTCACATTCTGGGAGAGGAATCAGGCCGCTCGAGGGTGATGTTGCCGGTTCCGGGAGCTCTGCTCACCCTCATGACCCGGATCATCTGCCTGCCGGCCAATCTTACCGGCCGGACACCCCTCATCACGCCTTCATTTATGAAAAGGTACCTGCACCACTGGATGCCATCCAGTGAGAAGGCTGTCCGCGATCTTGGCTACCAGATCACCCCTTTCCGTGAAGGAGTGCGGGAAACCCTGAAATGGCTGAAAGAAATGGAAAAGGAAGAAGGACGCTAAGGCCGGAATTATTCGTATTCAATAAAATTAAAATTGATATCGAGAATGGACGCATAGTATTCTCCCCGTTCCAGGATATCGTCATCGCCTTCCTCATAATACCAGTTGATCACAAGGCGCCCTCCGTTTTTCCCCACATTCAACAGCTCCTGAAGGATATCCAGAATCATCCGGGCAGAACTGCTGTTAAAATACTCCAGTTTGATATTCACTACGGTTTCAGGCCGGGGATTCTGCAAATATCCTTCCACCCAGTGTTTTACGGGCTCAAAAAACTCCACTGCATTTTCAGTGATGGAACGCCCGGAAAAAGAAATGGCTCCGGCAGGATCAAGGATAATCTCCGGGGTCCGTTTGGTAGATTCCAGTTTAAACAATTCCATAACGGAAAGTTCTGCTTAAAAATACACATTTTTTATGACTATTGTGCAGAGCAATTCATTTGCCGGAGTTTTTGGGCTGTATTTTCACATGGGGAAACGAGCCAGTGGCACCGTCTCCTGCCCTGTCCTTTCCCCGGCAAGGTACTTGTAATAAGCTGTAACACCTATCATTCCCGCATTATCAGTAGTATATATGAATTCAGGAATATAGATATTCCAGCCATACCGTTTTGCTCTTTCCTCCAGGGCATCCCGCAGGGCTTGATTGGCTGATACACCGCCGGCAATTCCAATCTCTCTGATCCCTGTCTGTTCACTGGCTTTCTCCAGCTTGTCCATCAGCACCTCGACGATGGTATGCTGGATGGAAGCACTGAGGTCGGCTTTTCTTTCTTCAATGAAACGGGGGTTTTTCTCAACCTCGTCGTGCACCAGGTAGAGGAATGAAGTTTTCAGTCCGCTGAAACTGAAATCCAGCCCCCCGATTCGGGGACGGGCAAAAGCAAAGGCATGAGGGTCCCCTTCCCGGCTGAGCCGGTCAATAACAGGTCCGCCGGGATAAGGAATCCCCAGTACTTTGGCGCATTTGTCAAAAGCCTCTCCTGCCGCATCGTCGATGGTTTGACCAATCACCTCCATTTCCAGAAACCCTCTGGCCACAACCAGCTGGGTATGGCCCCCTGATACCAGCAAACACAGAAACGGGAAACCGGGTGTTTTAACCTTTTTGCCGGGTTCTCCGGCCCAGTGTGCCATAATATGCGCATGCAAATGGTTGACCCCAATCAGCGGGATACCCAGGGAAAGGGCCAGTCCTTTGGCAAAGGAAACCCCCACCAGAAGCGAACCCAGCAAACCCGGTCCCTGTGTAAATGCCACCGCACTGAGCCGGTTTTTCTCCACACCGGCCTCTTTCAATGCCTGATCCACTACCGGCACCACATGCTGCTGGTGAGCCCTGGAAGCCAGTTCGGGAACTACTCCGCCATAGTTTCTGTGCACCTTCTGGTTGGCGATCAGATTCGACAGAACTATCCCGTTGCGCACCAGGGCCGCCGAGGTGTCGTCACAGGAAGATTCGATGGCAAGAATGGTCACGTGCATTTCGTACCGAAGATATTCAGGTATTCAAACTTTTTTTATTTCTTTTGCGTTAGCAAGTTAAAGGCCGTAAAGTTATCAAAAAAATCCTCAAAACCGGACTGATTATTCTGCTGGTGATCACCGGACTGGTGCTGGCAGGTTATGTGGCGATGCATATTCCCAGGGTACAAACCGAGGGGGTAAAGAAGGCCGTTACCTATCTTGAAAGAAAGCTGGGAAACCGCATCGGGTTTACCAGGGTACGGATCAAGCTTTTCAACCGGGTGATGATGTCGGATTTTTATCTGACCGACCTGCAGGGGGATACACTGGTCAGGGCAGATATTCTTACGGCCCATCTGCGGCGTTTCCATCCCGGTGACCGGGAATTCTTCATGAACCGGATCATTCTGGAAAATCCCGATATTCGGTTCCGCATAGACACGGCGGGAGAATTCAATCTTACTTTTCTGGCGGAAGCCCTGAAAAGAAAAGACCTCTCCAAGCCCAAAATGAGGCTCAGGTTCGACGAGATCATTCTGAGGGAAGGCCGGTTCACCTTCCGTGACGAAAGGGTCGACCCCGGGAAAGAAGGGGTTCAATTTGCCGACCTGGAAATGAACGATCTGGAGCTTTCCCTGGGCAGGCTGCGGGTAGTGCGCGACAGCGTTTCCTTCCATATCAGTCATCTTTCCTTCCTCGAAAAGTCGGGACTGCTTGTCAGGAACTGGAGTTCCGAAAACATGATCCACAAGCAATTTGCTGATATCAGATCAATCAGGTTCCAGACTGGCAGGTCTTCTGTGAGTATGCCATCCCTAAGGCTGGACTATCCCTCCTATTCTTCCATGAATTTTTTTTCCGACAGTGTTCGGATGCAAATCGGTATTGAAACATCGAACATCGCCCTTTCTGATATTGCGCTGTTTGCACCCGCGCTGGAGGACATCAACGAAACCGTCTTGCTGGAAGGAAAAATAAGCGGCAGGCTAAGCGATCTGAACGGCCGGGATCTGAAGATGTTTTACGGCGGCAACACCTATTATCAGGGAAATTTTGACCTGATCGGCCTCCCCCGGATTAACGAAACGTTCATTTTTTTCGAAGTGGAAGAGTTGGTCACTTCGGTTATGGATATCGAGGCGCTGGAATTCCCACGGAACAACGGAAAAATCAGGCTGCCCGACAACCTACGTAAACTGGGCAGGATCACCTACCGCGGCAATTTTACCGGGTTCACCGATGATTTTGTAGCTTACGGAAGACTTGATACCGATCTGGGGGAATTATCCCTGGACCTTTCATTCAAACCCGACTCCGCAAATTATTTCAGCTATGAAGGTTCAGTCAGAACCTCCGGGTTCAGGCTGGGAAAATTCATTTCAGCAGAACCGACAGTGGGCGATATTGCCCTTTCGGTGAATCTGGCCGGAATCAGCCGGAGCGGACGGGAATTCCGTGCCGAACTGGACGGGGTGGTCGATTCCTTGCTGCTGAAGGGTTACCGGTATACGAATATCGATCTGGAAGGGAAAATGACAGAAAAGATGTTTGACGGGTCGGTGGAGGTTGAAGACCCGAATGTGAAGCTGAGCTTCCTGGGATTGCTGAATTTTTCAGGAGAAACCCCGGAATTCGACTTCACCCTGAACATTCCACGGGCCAATCTGTACAATCTGAACATCGACAGGCAGGATACCCTGTCCACACTCAGTATGCTGATGACAGCCAATTTCAGGGGAAACAACCTCGACAATCTTGACGGCGACATTAAGCTGTTCAACTCATCGCTGCAAAGGCACGGACGGGAATGGAATATTTACGATTTTTCCCTGATGGCGATGAACCGGCCCGATACCAGTATGATCAGGCTTCGCACCGATTTCATGAATGCGGAGATCCTCGGAAAATATGAGGTGGCCTGCCTGCCCAACGCTTTTGAGTTCCTGTTACAACAGTACCTTCCTGCCATGGGAAGGGAAAAAATTGACCAGGACAGCCTGGCTATGAATGATTTTACCTATCACATCACCTTCCGGAACATGGATCCCATGTTGCAGGTACTGTTACCCGAGTACAGTATTTCTGAAGGGTCTACCCTCAGCGGAAGGTTTGCTCCGGCAGACACCGATTTTTCTATTACGGGAAACATTGACAAACTGGGATTCGGAAAGAACTATTTTTCCAATCTTCGGATAAATACCACATCGGGCGATTCCCTGTATATTGCCCGTTTACAGGCCGGACACCTGTACCTGAGCAGGAATTTCGACCTGGTCGATCTCCGTTTTTCTTCCCGTCTGCAGAATGACAGTCTTTCCATCGATATTCGCTGGGACGACCAGGCCCGGATGCGGAATATGGGAGAAATGCATACCATGGCACATTTCCGGCCATCCCCGTCTGGGAAACTTCCCGGCCTGGATGTCCTGATCATGCCCTCACAGTTCATGGTCCAGGACACCCTCTGGACCCTTTTCCCCACCCAGGTTACCATCGACTCTTCCTACGCACAGGTTGAAGGATTCCGCCTGCAGAACAAAGACCAGGTGCTGGCCATGCAGGGAGCCGTTTCCTCCGATCCTGCCGATACCCTGCACGTGGACTTTCAGAACCTCAACCTGGAGCTGATCAATCTTTTCCTGAACAATGAAAAAACCGTGCTGGAAGGGATTATTCACGGGCAGGCCTCCCTGTCAAGCCTTTACCGCCAGCCGATGTTCTCCTCACAGCTCATGATCCATAACCTGGCCATCAACCGGGAGGTTATTGGAAACACCACCCTGGCCAGTGTATGGGAACCTGAAAACAAAGCCATCAAAGCAACGGCTTATGCCATGCGGAATGACGACCGTACCATATTGCTCGACGGCCGGTATTTTCCGGAAAGCAGCGCCCTCGATTTCGATATCAAACTGGAAAAACTGAGGCTTCAGCTTCTTCATCCCTTCCTGTCGAAAGTGTTCAGGGATGTCAACGGAATGGCCAGCGGGAACCTTACCCTGCAGGGCACCACCCGGGAACCCCATCTGAACGGAATGATCAATATGCAGAAAGCCATCATTGAGCTGCAGTTCCTCAACACCCGTTACAGTTTCACCCATCCCCTGGTCATCAGGGACAATTCCCTGTTTTTTGAGGAGGTGCAGGTATACGATGACCGTGGAAATATGGCCACCCTGAACGGAAAGATCATCAACGAATCTTTTCGCGACCTGATGCTTGACATGACACTCGATGCCCGGAATTTTCATCTTCTGAATACCGACTACAGCGATAACACCGATTTTTATGGAACCGCTTTTGGCACCGGTGTGGTAAGGATAAGCGGCCCTCCGAATGACCTGGATATACGGATCAATGCCCGCACGGAGGAAAATACAATGATTTACATTCCGCTCACATCAGGGGAGGTAGTACAGGAAGTGAATTACATCCGTTTCATCAACACACTACCCGATGCCGCCCGCGAGATAGACAAAAAGGAATACGAAGTAGACCTGTCAGGCATCAGAATGAATTTCAACCTCGAGATCACTCCCGCCGCTGAAACACAACTGATCTTTGATTCGCGGATGGGTGATATCATCAGGGGCCGGGGTTACGGAAACATTAACATGGAAATAAACACTTTCGGCAGGTTCCGGATGTTCGGGGAGTATGAATTCACTGAAGGCGATTACCTGTTCACCCTGCAGAACATCATCAACAAACGCCTGGATATCAGGGAGGGTAGTAAGATCATATGGAACGGCGATCCCCTCGATGCCCATATTGATCTGGAGGCCGTATACAGCCTGCGAACTTCTCTCTACGAACTGTTTATGGAAGAGAATTTCAGAAGAAGGATCCCGGTGGAATGCCAGTTATTTCTCACCAACAGGCTGATGAACCCCAATATCCGCTTCGACATACACCTCCCCACCGCTGATGAGGAAACACGTAATTACCTGAGAAATGCGATCAACACCGAAGAAAAGCTCAGCAAGCAGTTCCTATCCCTGCTGGTATTGAACTCATTCCTGCCCGATCCCAATATCAATCCCATGGCCTCGACCAATCCGCTGGGCAGCTACACCCTGGGAGCCGAAAGTGTGGGGGTCACTACCAGCGAGCTGCTTTCGAACCAGCTCAGCCGCTGGCTTTCGCAGATCAGCAATGACCTGGATATAGGGTTTACTTACCGGCCGGGCGATGAGATCAACCGCGACCAGGTGGAACTGGCTCTGTCGACCCAGTTGCTGAACGACCGGGTTGCCATCAACGGGAATGTGGACGTAGGCGGCTACCAGTCGCCGACCAATACCAGTAACATTGTTGGCGATTTCAATGTGGAGGTAAAGCTGAACGAAAGCGGAAGACTGCGTGTGAAAGCGTTTAACAGGGCCAATGACAAGCTGATTTATGAGCAGGCTCCATACATCCAGGGAATCGGTCTTTTTTACCGGGAAGAATTCGATTCCTTCAGTCAGCTGATGAACCGTTACCGGAACAAATTATTCAGGAAAAAAGAAGAGGATGAATAACCGGTCCGGGAAATCACAAGCCCAAATAATATTCCGGGTTCATTCTCGTTTTTTTCTTAACTTCGCAAACAAAAATACAGAGCATGCTGAATTGGTTTTTATTACAGATCCAGATGGCGGATACCGCCGCCGTGCAAACAGGTGAAGTTCAGGTTGAAACCCTTTCCTACTGGGACCTTGCCTTCAAAGGGGGATGGGTAATGATCCCCATAGCCCTTCTTTCGGTTATCGCCGTGTACATATTTGTGGAAAGGTTTTTTGTCATCAGGAAAGCATCGCAGGAGGACATTACTTTCATGAACCGGATCAAGGAATATATCCATGAAGACAAAATAGAATCGGCCTTCACCCTGTGCCAGTCGACCGATACGCCCATTGCCCGGATGATCGAAAAAGGGATCAGCCGTATCGGACGGCCGCTGAACGATATCAGTGCGGCTATTGAGAATGTGGGCAAGCTGGAAATCTACAAACTGGAAAAAGGGCTTCCCACCCTGGCAACAGTGGCCGGCGGGGCTCCCATGATCGGTTTCCTGGGAACGGTCATGGGGATGATCATTGCTTTTTATGATATGTCGAATGCCGGGAACAATGTGGACGTGGGTATGCTTTCGAACGGCATCTATACCGCCCTGGTCACTACAGTTGCCGGGCTGATCGTTGGCATTGTGGCATATTTTGCCTACAACATTCTGGTAGCCAAGGTGGAAAAGGTGGTATTCAACCTGGAAGCCCGGACCACTGAATTTATGGATATCCTTAACGAACCCGTCAAATAAGGAGAAAATGGCCATTCAAAGCAGAAATAAGATCAGCGCCGGATTCAGCATGGCCGGAATG
The DNA here is from genome assembly GCA_011049175.1 of Bacteroidota bacterium. Classification (GTDB taxonomy): domain Bacteria; phylum Bacteroidota; class Bacteroidia; order Bacteroidales; family VadinHA17; genus HyVt-105. The sequence goes on from DSCJ01000133.1 coordinate 45,319, forward strand.
ACGGATATCATTTTCCTGCTGCTGATCTTTTTCATGATCACATCCACCCTTATCCACCCTACGGCGCTCAAGCTGCTGCTCCCACAGAGCAACACCCAGACATCTGCCAAGCCCCTGACCACCGTATCCATTACCCGCGACATTGAATATTACGTGGAAGACAGGCCGGTGGCCTTTGAAGATCTGGAACGGGTTTTGCAGGAAAGGATCGGGGATAACCGCGATATATACATTTCCCTGCATGTGGATCAGAGTGTCCCCATTGAATACGTGGTGAGGGTGATGAATATTGCCAAGGACAACGAATACAAGCTCATTCTGGCCACCAGGCCCAAATAGGTATGCTTCATGATCTGTTCATACACCGGAGAGGACTGATCGGCACTGTGATTTTTCACGGGGTGCTGCTGGTACTGTTTTTGATCCTGGGATTTTCCCCCCCTGAAGTTCCCGAGGAAGAAGGCATACTGATCAATTTCGGATCGACGGAAACCGGCAGCGGACTGATCGAACCTTCCCGGGCTTCCGCTACACCCGAACCACAACCTTCCACACCTCCTCCCACCGAAACCAGGCAATCGGAAGAAGAAATCATGACCCAGGATTTTGAGGAAACGGCTGCCGTGGAATCGGGCCGGGAAGAAACCACTCCCCCCGAAAAAACACCCGAACAGATAGCACGGGAAAAGGAAATGGAAAGACAGCGACAGGAAGAACTGGAAAGGCAGCGGCAGGAAGAACTGGAAAGGCAGCGCCGGCTGGAAGAACAAAGAAAGATTGAAGAGATATATGACCGGACCCGGGCTGCCCTGTCGGGGAAAAATCTGGAGTCAGCGCAGAGCACGGGTGAAGGGGAAGCCGGAGAAGAAGGGAACCAGGGCCGCACGGAGGGTTCGGTGGAAAGCACAAGCCGGACGGGACGGGGATTGGGTGATGAAGGCATTTCATTCGATCTGGCCGGCAGAACACCCCAGTACCTGCCCAAGCCCGAATACAATTACCAGAAAGACGGGCGGGTGGTGGTTGAAGTCACCGTCGACCGGTACGGGAATGTCACCAAAGCCATTCCCGGGGTAAAAGGATCAACCACTCTTGACGATTATCTACTTGCTGTGGCAAGAAAAGCGGCCCTGGCGGCCAAATTCGATCCCAAACAGGATGCTCCTGCCTTTCAGAAAGGAACCATTACGTATTACTTTATTCTGGAATAGCTGTCAGCCGGTGACCATGCCGATTACAGGATCGAGCAAACCCACCAGCTTGGCCGCCGACAGCAGCAGGGTTACAAGCAGGATGATCCTGACGAATCCGGCCCCGCGTTTTACCGCCATCCTCGACCCAACGAATGCGCCCAGCATATTCCCTATTGCCAGGGTAAGTCCTATCCCGAACCTTACCTGATCGTTGAACAGGAACACACCCAGGGCGAAGATGTTATATACCAGCACCACCAGCAGCTTGATGGGGTTTGCCCTGACCAGGTCGATACCGGCGCCGAGCACCAGGGCAGCCAGCAGGAAAAAGCCCACACCGGCCTGGATAAAACCACCATAAAGACCGATGGAAAAAAACAGGACCGCCTGCAACCAGCTGGTTTTCGAACGAACAGAGCCGGTCCGTACCTGCTCCTTTACCCACTTATCGGGCTTATACAGAATAATGAAGAACATCACTACCAGAAGGGCGCCGATGGTTTTTTCCATCACCTCTTCATTCAGGTTAACCGCTACCTGTGCGCCGATCAGTGATCCGACAATTGCCGGCAGAGCGAGCCTGATCCCGGTTTTCAGGTCCAGTACTTTTTGCTGACGGAAACTGCCTACCGCCACCATGTTTTGCAGGATCAGGGCAACACGGTTGGTCCCGTTGGCCACATTGGCCGGTAGCCCCAGAAAGATCAGAAGAGGCAGGGTAAGAAGGGAGCCGCCGCCGGCCAGGGTATTGATGAAACCGGCCATAAATCCAATACCGATCACAGCCAGTATCATGTACCACTCCATCGGAATCCAGTCCATTATCCGTTGCTATTAAAAAAGCAGAGGCTTCCTTCTTTCAGGCACCCCTGCCATGCTTTTTTTCCCCGGGAAAAATAGCGGAATGACAACAAAACGGTTTACTGCTCCGCACACGGTTTTGTTTCATTCCTTCCTGAATAGTTCGTTGATGGCTATTTCCAGGTTATCCATCAGTTCATTGTCTTTGATCACGTAGTCTTCTATGCCTTTTCTGGCAAGTTCGAGCACAATATTCCCGCTGTCCTGCCCCGACAGCATGATCACGGGAATATCCGGTTCTTTTTCCCTGATCTTTTCAAAGATTTCCATGCCGTTCATTACCCGGGTATCGGGTTTCATGAAAAGATAATCGAGAATGATCAGATCGGGTTTTCGGTCGAGTTGATCCAGGCACTCCTCCCCGTACATGAACGTTTCCAGTTCATATGCCTTGTTTTCCAGCCTTTTTCTGACCAGATTCAGGATGAAGGGATCGTCATCCACCACAAAAATCAGCTTGTTGTCTGACATGGATTGCGATTGGATTGTAAAGAGCCGGTCAAAGTTAATAAAAATGAATCAATACGTTACGCTTCCGGGAAAGTTCATCCTGCAAACAGGGGATATTCCGCCATCATTTCGTTAACCTCTTTCTTCACACTCCGGATCAGATCCACATCCTGGTAGTTCTGAATAACCCTGTCAATCAGTTCCACAATGGTCGCCATATCGTTTTCTTTCAATCCCCGTGTGGTTACGGCAGGGGTTCCCAGCCGCAGACCCGAGGTATGCAGGGGCGGACGGGAATCGAACGGCACCATGTTCTTGTTCACGGTAATGTCGGCCTGAACCAGGGCATCTTCCACCTGTTTGCCGGTAATTTCGGGATATTTGGTTCTCAAATCGATCAGCATGGAATGGTTGTCGGTACCCCCTGACACCACCTGGTAACCCCGCTCTATAAATTCAGCCGCCATTCTGCGTGCATTCTTCACAACCTGTTTCTGGTATTCCCTGAACCCAGGCTGAAGGGCTTCGCCGAAAGCCACTGCCTTGGCAGCGATCACATGTTCCAGCGGCCCGCCCTGTGTTCCGGGGAACACACCTGAATTCAGGAGGGACGACATTTTCCGCACCACGCCTTTCCGGGTGGTTTTTCCCCATGGATTCTCAAAATCTTTCCCCACCAGAATGATCCCTCCCCTCGGGCCTCGCAGGGTTTTATGGGTGGTCGACGTAACAATATGGGCGTATTTCAAGGGGTTATCGAGCAAACCGGCAGCAATGATCCCTGCCGGATGGGCCATATCTACTACCAGGATAGCCCCTACCTTATCTGCAATCTCCCTCATGCGGGCATAATCCCATTCGCGGGAATAGGCCGAAGCCCCGCCCATGATCAATCGTGGTTTTTCCTTCAGAGCCAGTTCCTCCATCATATCGTAATCCACCGTACCGGTGTCTTTTTTCACACCGTACGCTACCGGCCGGTACAGAATACCCGACAGGTTGACCGGCGAACCATGGGAAAGATGTCCGCCATGTGACAGGTCCAGGCCCAGAAAGGTATCGCCGGGGTTCAGGCAGGTAAGGAATACGGCTGCATTGGCCTGCGCTCCCGAATGTGGCTGGACATTCACATATTCTGCATCATACAGTTCCATCAACCGGTCGATGGCCAGCTGCTCGGTCTGGTCAACTATTTCGCAGCCACCGTAATACCGGTGTCCAGGATATCCTTCGGCATACTTATTGGTAAGGCAGGATCCCATGGCTTCCAGAACCTGCGGACTCACAAAATTTTCCGAAGCGATCAGTTCGATCCCGTTCTTCTGTCGGTTTTCTTCCTGTTTGATGAGATGGAATACCAGTTCGTCGCGTTTCATAGATATGAAATTAAGATATTTTCGGGCAAAGTTAAAGATTTTGGTGAACTTCCATTCCCTGCAAAAACAGTTGTTCAGCACTATGAGATTTCCATAAGCCATTTTCTGTAAACCGAGAACATTTTCGATTTCGAGATCATGCCCGTGTATTTTTCCCCGTCCACTACCGGAAGATTCCATGCCCCCGTTTCATTGAATTTTTGCATTACCACCTCCATGGAATCACCCGGGGAAATGGTCTCAGGCGGCAGGATCATCAGGTCGCGCACAAACATGGTTTCATACAGACCGGGATTGAAGATAATATCCCTGATCTGATCCATGTGCACAATGCCTTTCAGGTTCCCTTCCCCGTCCACCACGGGAAAGATGTTCCTTCTGGATTTGGAGATCACTTTTACCAGTTCCCCCAGCGAGAGGTCGGGAGAAACGGTTTTCAGGTCTTTCTCGATCACTTCATCAAGCTTCATCAGGGTAAGCACGGCCTGATCCTTGTAATGGGTCAGCAGTTCACCTCTTTCTGCCAGACGCCGTGTATAAATGGAATGCGGTTCGAAATACATGATGGTCATGTAGGAAATGGTAGAAGTAATGATCAGCGGGATGAACAATCCGTATCCCCCGGTCAGCTCTGCGATAAGGAAGACAGCAGTCAGGGGGGCATGCATAATGCCCGCCATGAGTCCGGCCATACCCACCAGGGCAAAGTTGCTCTCCGACACATGGATCAGGCCCGTTCCGTTCGCCGCCCTGGCAAACACAAATCCCAGAATCCCGCCGCTGAACAGCGTGGGAGCAAATATTCCCCCCACTCCTCCGCTTCCGGTGGTAACCGCCATGGCCACCATTTTAAAAACTACGATCATGCTGAGAAAAAGCAGGAAAAGCCAGTACCGGTCCCTGAACGAAAAGAACAGGCTCGAGTGCAGGGTTTCCACTGCCTGCCCACTGAGAATGGATTTCAGGGTTTCATAGCCTTCCCCGTAAAGGGGCGGAAACAGAAAGATCAGCAATCCCAGTATCACCCCGCCGGTGAGCAACCGTATCCAGGGTTTGTCCATTCTGAAAAAACGGCTTTCCACCTTCATGGTTCCCCAGGTATAGTAATAGGATACCAGACCACATACCACACCAAGCAAAATATAGAACGGGATATTGTTCAGCTCGAAAGGTTCCTGCAGGGTGTAGTTGAAGATCACGTCCCTTCCCAGAAGAAAATTAGCCACGGTGGCCCCGGTAACGGAAGAGATCAACAGGGGAATCAGCGACGACATGGTAAGGTCGAGCATCAACACTTCCAGGGCAAACACCACGGCAGCAATGGGGGCCTTGAAAATCCCTGCAATGGCAGCCGAGGCCCCGCAACCCACCAGCAGGGTTATTGTTTTGTAGTTCAGGCGAAGGATTCTTCCCAGATTGCTACCGATAGCAGAGCCGGTCAGTACAATGGGTGCCTCCAGTCCTACCGAACCCCCGAACCCCACGGTAAGGGTACTGGCCACCATGGATGAATAGGTATTATGCGGGGCCAGGTAGCTGTTCCTCCGGCTGATGGCGTATAGAATGCGGCTGATACCGTGGCCGATCTTATCTCTTACAAAGCGGTTCACAAAAACCACTGTCAGCAGGATCCCGATCATGGGGTAGGCAAAATACAGCACGCTGGCACTCTCGATAGAAAGCCAGTTGGTAAGAAGCACACTGGTGTAATGCACCGTATTTTTCAGCAGGATGGCAGCCAGCCCTCCCAGCACCCCAATCACCAGGCTCAGGATGAACACAAACTGACGGTGTGGTATATGCTTCAGCCGCCAGACCAGAAACCTGTGGAGAATACGCTCGGCCATCATAACGCAGCAAAAGTAGTATTTTACCGTTAACCGGAAAACTGGTTCATGAAAGAAAACAGGGAGGAAACTCAATCATCGGAAAAATCCCTGATGAGTTGCCGGTACCTGCTGAATACATTGGCCCGGGACACAAACCCCACATACTTCCCGTTGTCGATCACAGGAAGATTGTAATGTTGCGTTGTTTCGAACTTATGGGCTACCTCCTCCATCGATTCTTCGGGATGCACAATGGGTGTGGGCATGAACATGAGGTCGCGCACATAGGTGTTGTCATACAGCTCGGGGTTGAACACAATGTGCCGGATATCGTTCACAAAAACGATTCCCATCAGGTTATTCTCCTCATCCACCACCGGAAAAATGTTCCTCTGGGAACGTGAGATGACCTGCACCAGTTCTCCCAGCGTGGCATCCGGGTGAATGGTATTGAAATTGGTTTCTATCAGGTGAGAAACCTGCATCAGGCTGAGCGCCGCCTTGTCCTTGTCATGCGTCATCAGCTCACCTCTCCGGGCCAGCTGAATGGTATACACCGAATTGGTCTCGAAAATCCTGACAGTGGCAAAGGATATGGTAGCGACAATCATCAGGGGAATAAACAGCTCATACCCGCCTGTTACTTCGGCAATAAGGAATATGGCGGTAAGCGGTGCGTGTATGATCCCGCTCAGCATCCCCGCCATTCCCACCAGGGCAAAATTACTTTCCGACACCTGGGCATTGAACAGGTTCAGGATTTTGGCAAAAAACAACCCCGAATTGGCCCCCAGGAACAGGGTTGGTGCAAACATACCTCCTACCCCTCCGGCAGAAAAAGTCAGCGAAGTAGCCGCCGCCTTAAAGAGGATAATTACCAGGAACCCGAGAATAACGGCCGGCAGGCTGTCATGAAACGAATGATAGAAAGTATTGTCGAACAGGTGGCTATAGTCTCCATTCAGGCTGTTGTTGATAGCCTCATACCCTTCCCCGTAAAGGGAAGGAACCAGGAAAATCAATACTCCGAGGCCCAGCCCCCCGAACAGCAACCTTTTCATCCAGCTGTGGATCATTTCAAAACGACTGGTTATCAGCATGTACATACGCGTGAAATACACCGACACCAGGCCGGCAAATATTCCCATGATGATGAACCAGGGAACATCGTTCACCATGAACTTCTCATGAATATCGAAGGGATACAGCACATTCTGTCCCAGAAAAGCATAGGAAATAAGTACGGCCGTTACGCTGGAAATCAGCAAAGGGATCAGGGAAGCCATGGTCAGATCGAGCATGATCACCTCCAGAGAAAAAACTATAGCTGCAATGGGGGCCTTGAAAATAGAAGCCATAGCAGCGGTGGAGGCACATCCCAGGAGCAGGATGATCTGCCTGTAATTCAGGCGGAATAACCTTCCCAGATTGGATCCTATGGCGGCTCCGGTTGCAACCGTGGGTCCCTCCAAACCCACCGATCCTCCGAAACCTACCGTAAGCACACTTGACACGATGGATGAAAACATGTTGTGCCTTTTGATGATCCCGTTATTTCTGGAAATCGAATACAATACGGTGGGGATGCCATGCCCCACGGTATCTCTGAGCAGGTACCTCACAAACAGAACCGTAAGAAATATTCCGGCAAGGGGAAAAAGAAAATAAAAATAATTCTGCATATCACTGGGGAAATGGGAGATCAGCAATTGCTGAATCCACCGGACCATACTTTTGATGATCACCGCAGCCAGCCCTCCGGCAAAACCCACCACCACACTCAGTATCAATATAAACTGGCGGTCGGTGATCCTCCTCAACCGCCACTTGTAGATCCGGACCCACAGCGATTTGATATCCATGACGAAACAAAAATAATACAATCTTCTATTAACCAAAGGCATAGTAAAAGAGATTTATTCTGTATTTTGAAAGCATGAATTATTCGGTAACTTTGTGTTTCACCTGCAGGCAACCCCTCGTTGGGTTAAGAAAACGGGAAGGAAAACGCCTGCTTCCGGAAACAATATGATCCGCTTTGAAAAAACCACATTGGGCAACGGGCTGCGGGTGCTGGTGCACCATGATCCCGCTTCGCCCCTGGCCGCCGTGAATATTCTGTACGACGTGGGTTCGAGAGACGAAGATCCCGGCAGAATCGGATTTGCCCACCTGTTTGAGCATCTGATGTTCGGCGGATCGGTAAACGTCCCTTCCTATGATACTCCACTGCAACAGGTGGGAGGGGAAAACAATGCCTTTACCAATACCGACATCACGAACTATTACCTTACCCTTCCCTCGAACAATCTGGATACGGGCCTGTGGATTGAATCGGACCGGATGCTGGAACTGAATTTCACGGAAAAGAACCTGCAGGTGCAACGCCAGGTGGTGATTGAAGAATTCAAACAGAGATACCTGAACCAGCCATACGGAGATGCCATCCTGCTGCTGAGGCCACTGGCCTACAAAGTGCATCCGTACCGGTGGCCCACCATCGGCCGGGAAATCAGTCACATTCAGGAAGCGGGGCTGGAAGAAGTGAAGGATTTCTTCTATTCGCACTATGCCCCGAACAATGCCATCCTGGTACTGGCAGGAAACGTTACACCCGACAGGGGATTTGAGAGGGCGGCATACTGGTTCGGAGATATCGAACGCCGGAATATCCGTCCCAGGAACCTGCCTGTCGAACCACCGCAGGAAAGCCACCGGCATCTCACAGTACACAGGCCGGTCCCTTTCGACGCCCTGTACCTGGCTTTCCATATGCCCGAAAGAACACACCGGGATTATCATGCCTGCGACCTGATCTCCGATATCCTTTCGAACGGTAAATCATCCCGGCTTTACCGTTCCCTGGTGATGGAACAAAAACTTTTCAGCGATATCAATGCCTATATCACAGGAGAAAGGGATCCCGGACTGTTTATGATAACAGGCAAACTTACCGATGGGGTTCCTGTGGAAGCAGGGGAAAAAGCCATACACAACGAATTGGAAAAAATGAGGGAAGAAAGGGTGCCGTCCCATGAACTGGCGAAGGTGAAAAACCAGGTGGAAGCCAACTGGCTGTACGGGGAAACCGATATCCTGAACCGGGCCATGAACCTGGCCCTGTTCGAATGGCTGGGAGATGCGGATATGATCAACAGCGAAACGGAAAAATACCACAAAGTAACGGCTGAGCAAATCAACCAGGTTGCCAGAAACCTTTTCCGGATGGAAAACCTTTCCACCCTGTATTACCTCAGGCAGAAAGAACCCCTGAATCACGAGACCAGCACATGATCGACAGAAAAACCCCTCCGCCATACGGGATCATCGACAAGATCCGGTTTCCCCTGCCCGAACAGGAAATTCTCGGCAACGGTCTTTCCGTGCACACCATACAGGATGGCGTACACGATATTGTCAGGCTGGATTACTCATTTCCCGCCGGCTCGCGGTACGCTTCGCTTCCCCTGACTGCCTTTGCAGTCAATCAGTTGCTCCAGGAAGGCACAAAGAAATACCATGCACGGGAACTAGCCGAAAAGCTGGACTATTACGGTGCCGTTTTCAAACCCTGGATCACCTCCGATACCGCAGGACTCACCGTTTTCACTCTGAGCAAACACCTGATACATGTCACCGGTCTTGTGCAATCCATGATCATCGAACCCCTGTTTCCTGAAGAGGAACTCCTGGTATTTCTTCAGAAAAGAAAGCAACAATTCCTGGTGGAAATGGAGCGGGTTTCCTACCGGGCCAGGAACCGTTTCACGGAAGTGCTGTTCGGTGAAAACCACCCGTACGGAAGAACCCTCAGGGAGGATGATTTCCAACTGATCAACCGGGAGGTGCTCAGGCATTTCTGGGAAAACACTTACTCCTCATCCCAGTCATGGGTGCTGGTTTCAGGGAAACCGGGCCCTTCCCGCCTGAAGGATCTGAAGAAAAAACTGGCCGCTATTCCGTTGCGTACGGAGAAAGATGCTCTTCCTTCTTTCCCCGATATCGAATCATGCCCGGGCAAAAGGCATGTGATCCCTATGACCCGGCATGTGCAGTCGGCCCTGCGTATTGGCCGCCTAACCTTTCCCCGCAACCACCCCGACTTTCCGGCCATGCTGGTTCTCAACACCATTCTGGGCGGGTATTTCGGATCAAGGCTGATGCGAAATATCCGGGAAGACAAAGGATATACCTACGGCATAGGATCATTTATTCTGCCCCTGCACAATGCAGGGTACTTAACTGTCGTTTCTGAAGTGGGGTCCGAATATACCGCAAACGCCATTGCAGAAATTTACCGTGAAATGGAAATCCTGCAGCGTGAACCCGTGAAAGATGATGAACTGGACCTGGTACGTAATTACATGATGGGAGACCTGCTTCGCGAACTCGACGGACCCTTCTCCACGGCAGAAACATACCGTCACGTAGTAGACGCCGGAATGGATATGTCGCATTTGCTGCATATTATGGAAACGATCAAACACATCACTCCAGGTGAGATCAGGGAACTGGCACAAAAATACCTCTGCCCGGAAGACATGAAGGAAGTGATTGCAGGCCGCATGGATGAATAACACACCCAACATGAACCTCCCGAAACCATACCTGCTCTGTTTCCTGTTCTGTCTGCAGGCCGTGCTGCCCGTTTGCGCTCAATACAGTGATACCATCCCGCAAATAGATTCTCTCAGTGTGGTGGTGGAGGCCGGGATGGAAAAACCCTTTATGGTATGGAACCGGCTTCCCGGTGCCGAAGGATATATTATTTTTCATTATGAATATGAAGATCAAAACCCCAACCCGATTTGGAATGGCATTGACACCACCTACTCGGAAACAGATACCAGCTATCTGCATCCGGGCGGCATGCCGGGATCGCAGCCTGAAGAATACCGTATAGGAGAACTGGACAGTACGCAGGAAGGAAATTTTTCCGGAGCAATGGGAGAAGTCCACACCACCATCCACGCCACGGCGGAATTCGATCCCTGTGAAGGCAGCGTTGCCCTGGAATGGAACAAATACAGGGGCTGGCAGGAAGAAATAATCGAATACCGCATTTTTACCTCAGAGAATGGCGGACCGTTTGTATATTCTGCCAGCCAGATGCCGAACGACACAACATGGCTATTCACCGGTGCCGGTGCCTACACGGAATATTGTTTCCGTATCCGGGCCGTGTCGGAAGAAGGGCGAACCTCCACATCCAATACGGTATGCGTAACAGCCGACATGCCAAGGCCTCCCGGGTACATCAATGCCGACCAGGCTACCGTAAAAAACAACGAGGAAATCGTAGTTTCCTTTCATATAGATCCCCTGGCTGAATCCGGAGAATACAGGCTGCTGCGGCGGTCTGCCGGACAGGAACCGTATGACACCCTGCATGTTTATTCGGCAGGGAATCCTGGCTACCTGGAATACACCGACGAGGAAGCAGACCTGAACCTGATCTGGGAATACCGCCTGGCTGCTGTGAATGAATGCGGAAAAACGGTTTGCCTTTCAAATACTGCCACGAATATCAGCCTGCACGGCAATGCCATAGATTTTTTGATACATCTTGTCTGGAATGCATACCGGGAATGGAATGGAGGGGTTGACAGATACGTCATCTACCGCTCCATCGGCAACGGGCCCTTTCTGGAAATAGGTACCACAGACAGACTGAACAACACATTTACCGACGATATTTCCGGATTCCGTACCCAGGCGGTGCCCGGCCTGTTCTGTTACCGGATAACAGCCATCGAATCTGCCGGCAATCCCTACGGTATTACCGGTGAAAGCCGTTCCAGCATCACCTGCATCGAGATGGAAACAGATATCCGGTTCCCTTCGGCCATTGTTCCCAACAGCGATATTCCTGTAAACAGGGTCTTCAAACCCGTATATACCTTTTTCCCCCGCGAATACTACCTGGTGATCTATAACCGCTGGAACAACAAGGTATTCGAAACCACCAATCCTTCAGAAGGCTGGGACGGCAATCCCGGCGGTGGAGCTACTCCTCAGGAAGGGATCTACATTTATTACTGCAAAATCAAAAATATGAACGGAGATGTGGTGGAAAAAACCGGAAAAGTAGCCGTACTTTTCAGAAAGTAATTCCTCCGTCCATACAATCGGTTTCCGGGTTCAGCAGATATGCAAATTAGTTGTACCTTTGTGTTTTCGGGCATAAAACCAGTTCATCGTGCGGGAATGACAGTTGTGACAAAAACAGAAAAGGAGAAAATTTTCGCCGCTTTTGAGTCGGTGCTGGACCGGTGTGCCCGTTGCCAGAAGGAAGAAGACAGACAAAAGATCAGGAAGGCCTTTCAGATGGCCTTTGATGCCCACAAGAACAACCGGCGGAAATCGGGAGAACCTTACATATACCATCCCATTGCGGTGGCCGATATTGTGGTAAACGAAATGGGGCTGGGAATTACTTCATTCATTTCCGCCCTCCTGCACGATGTAGTGGAAGATACCGATTACAGCCTGGAGGATATCCGCTCCCGGTTTGGCGAGAAAATCGCATCCATTATCGACGGATTAACCAAGATATCGGGAGTATTTGATTCCCGGTCATCCCTGCAGGCTGAAAACTTCAGAAAGATGCTGCTCACCCTGTCGGAAGATGTCAGGGTTATTCTGATCAAGCTTGCCGACCGGCTGCACAACATGCGCACCCTCGATGCCCTGCCGCCCAACAAGCAGGTAAAAGTTGCCGGGGAAACCATTTATCTGTATGCCCCGCTGGCTCACCGTCTGGGATTGTATGCCATCAAAACCGAGCTGGAGGACCTGAGCCTGAAATACAGGCATCCGCTGGTATATCAGGAACTGTTAAACAAAATCAGGGACAACGAAAAGAAGCGGTTGCTGGAGATCAACCGGTTTTCCCTTCCCATCATAGAAAAACTTACCCAGGCAAAAATAGATTTCGAGATCAGCGGCCGGCCCAAATCCATTTACTCCATCTGGCACAAGATGCAGACGAAGAACGTGCCTTTCGAAGAAGTATACGACCTGATGGCCATTCGCATTGTATTCGAACCCAGGCCGCGTATTCCCGAAAAAACACAGTGCTGGAACATCTACTCCCTCATCACCGATATTTACAAGCCCAAGCCCGACCGCATACGCGACTGGGTATCAACCCCCAAGGCGAACGGTTACGAAGCCCTGCATGCCACGGTGATGGGGCCGAACGGAAAATGGGTGGAAGTACAGATCCGTTCACGAAGGATGGATGAAATAGCGGAACTGGGGTTCGCAGCCCACTGGAAATACAAGGATCAGAAAAATGCATCGGAAGGGGAACTCGATAAATGGATCAGAAGAATCAGGGAAATGCTGGAAAACCCCGAGCACAATGCCCTGGAGTTCCTCGACGAATTCAAGATGAACCTGTTCTCCTCGGAGATTATGGTATTCACTCCCAAAGGCCATCTGCGCACCCTGCCGAAAAATGCAACTGCCCTGGATTTTGCCTACGATATCCATACCGACATCGGAAACTTGGCTATCGGGGCCAAGGTCAACCACAAGCTGGTTCCTCTGAATTATATCCTCTCGAGCGGCGACCAGGTGGAGATCATCACTTCCGAAAAGCAGAAATCACAGGAGCAATGGCTTGACTATGTGGTAACGGCCAAGGCAAAGGCAGCTATTAAGAACGCCTTCAAGGAAGAACGAAGGAAACGCATTGAGAACGGGAAACAATTGCTGGAAAGCAAGCTGAAGGAACTCGGCATGCGCCCCACTTCCCGCATTCTGCAGAAACTCTTCTCAGAATATAAGGTAACCGGCAAGGACGAGCTGTATGCCCACATAGGCGGGGAATCCATTCCCCTGGAGGAACTGAAGAAGGTTCTGAAAAAGAAAAGAAAAAGCAAACTGACCCGCTACTGGACCCTCCGTTTCGGAAGGGCATCCACTGAAAAAACCATCCCCCCTGAAACCGACGACCTGAAACAGCAGGAGGATGAAGAATTCGATTTCAAAGCCCCCTTCGTATTGCAGGAAAATCCCGATCCGGATAAGATCTCGCATAAAATCGCCCGCTGCTGCAATCCCATACCCGGAGACGACATAATAGGATACAAGAGTCCCAACGATAATGTGATCATTATCCATAAAACCAACTGCCCTACCGCCACCAAACTTATAGCCAGCCAGGCCGACAGAATTGTTTCAGCCAGGTGGGAAACCCACAAGGTGCTCTCTTACCTGGCCCGGATTTCTGTCAAAGGCATTGACCGCATCGGCATGGTGAATGAAATTACCACCGTGATATCCAAGGAACTGGACGTGAACATGCGGTCGCTCAATTTTGATGTTCAGGATGAAATATTCGAAGGCACCATCGACGTATATGTACACAACACACAGGACCTGAACAACCTGATCATGAACCTTATCAAGATCAAAGGCGTTGATACCGTACAGCGGGTAAACATCAGCGAGGACTGATTCACTCAAAATTATTCGGAATTGTTTTTCAGGATTCCAAAAAATCTGTAATTTAGAACACTATTTTAATTTGGACTAAGTTATGGGTTGTGTGGAAACAAAGGAAACGGTAAAACAGATATTTACGGAATACCTGGAAAAGAAAGGCCACAGGAAAACTCCTGAACGGTACGCCATTCTGGATGAAATATATTCGAGGGACGGGCATTTCGATATTGAATCGCTGTATATTTTCATGAAGAATAAGAATTACCGCGTCAGCCGGGCAACCCTGTACAATACCATTGAATTGCTGCTTGATTGCAACCTTGTGATCAAACACCAGTTCGGCAAGAACATTGCCCAGTTTGAAAAGGCATACCGGTGCATGCAGCATGATCACCTGATCGATCTCGATTCCGGGCAGGTACTGGAATTCTGTGACCCCCGCATTCAGGAGATCATAAAAACGGCCTGTGAACTGCACAATTTCGATCCCTCACACCATTCTCTCTACATCTACGGCCGGCTGAAGGAGCCGAAGAAAAAGGACTGACCCCGTTCCGATGCAAATCACCTGCATACATTTCTTTCCGGCTGATTTTTTTCCTCCCGATTCTTGATTCTTTTTCATACCTTAGTGTGGTTTTTTTTCAGAAAATACTCATTCCGAATGAAAGTTGACGTATTACTGGGCCTTCAATGGGGAGATGAGGGAAAGGGAAAGATCGTGGATTACCTCACCCCCAAGTATGACATCATTGCCCGATTCCAGGGAGGGCCCAATGCCGGCCATACCCTCGAGATTAAAGAAATTCAGCATATCCTGCACACCATCCCGTCGGGAATATTTCATCCCGGCAAGATCAACCTGATCGGTAACGGGGTGGTGATCGATCCCATCGTACTGCACCGTGAGATCCGTTCGGTGGAAAAACTGGGAGTGGATATGAAATCCACCCTGCTGATCTCGAAAAAAGCCCACCTGATCCTTCCCACCCACCGTATTCTCGATGCCGCATCGGAAGCACAGAAGGGAGACACCAAAATCGGGTCCACTCTGAAAGGCATTGGCCCTACCTACATGGACAAGACGGGAAGGAACGGCCTGAGGGTAGGCGATATCCTCCTTCCCGGATTCAGGGAAAAATACCATTTCCTGGTAAAAAAACACCGCGAGCTTTTAAAACTGTACGATTTCAGTTATAAATTGAAAGAATACGAAGAAGGCTGGTTTGAAGGCATCGAAGCCATCCGGTCGTTTCATCCCATCGATACGGAACATTATATCAACCAGGCCCTGAAAGAAAATCGGTCGGTACTGGCTGAAGGAGCCCAGGGAACCCTGCTGGATATTGATTTCGGCTCCTACCCCTATGTCACCTCCTCCAACACCATCTGCGCCGGCGCATGCATTGGTCTGGGCATTGCTCCCAACCGAATCGGCGAAGTAATGGGCATTTTCAAAGCCTACTGTACCCGTGTTGGCAGCGGTCCGTTCCCCACCGAACTCGACAACTCCACGGGAGAGATGCTCCGGGAAGCAGGTCATGAATTCGGTTCTACCACAGGACGGCCCAGGAGATGCGGCTGGCTCGACCTCGTGGCACTGAAGTATTCCATCATGCTGAACGGGGTAACCCGCCTGATCATGACCAAAGCCGATGTGCTGAACCGTTTCGATACGATCAGGGTGTGCACCGCATACCGGCACAACGGGAAAGAAACCTTCTCACTGCCCTTCGACCTGGGTGACAATGTACAACCCGTATACCGGGACTTTAAAGGGTGGATGACCGACACTTCCGGCTATACTTCCTTCAGCGAGTTGCCACGGGAAATGAGTGAATATGTCCGTTTCATCGAGGAAGAAACCGGTGTGCCGGTAAAAATGATCTCCGTGGGGCCGGAGCGCGACCAGACCATTTACCGATGAATTTCCTGACCGGCCTGAACCGAAAAAAAACAAGTATTTTCTCCCTTTTGAGCTTAATGTAAGGCATCAATAGGGGGTGTTTCTTCATGCCATGTCCCTGTTTTTTTGTATATTGTGGAGGATCAGAAAACAATTTCCGGCCCATGAAAAAGATTGACCTTACCCGTTATGCCCTTGAACGGTTCCGTGAAAAAGAAAAAGCGCAGGAACCCGGACCCGTGGTGACCATCTCACGCCAGTACGGTTGTCCATCCAAACCGGTTGCCGAAGCCCTTACCCGATCGATTAATAATTATGTGGATGCGAAAGGAAAAAGGAAGCCGTGGTCATGGATCAGCAAGGAATTGCTTGAAGAAACTGCCAAAGAGCTGCAAATGCACCCTTCCAAGATTGAACATGTTTTCAATTACGAGGAACGAAACCTCTTCGACGAAATCCTTTCGGCACATAGCAGTAAATATTATGCCAGCGACCGGAAAATAAGAAAAACCATCGGACAGGTCATTCATTCCATCGCACACGAAGGAAATGTGGTAATTGTGGGAAGAGCCGGAGCAGCCATCACCCGCGATATCCAGCAATCATTGCACATCAGGTTGATTGCACCCCTCAAATGGCGGGTAAACCGGATCATGGGCAGATTTCACCTGACCGAGGAAGAAGCCCTTAAACGGGTTGAAGACATAGACAGGAAAAGGAAACAGTTTATGGAATATTTTTATGGCAAGGAATGCAATGACAGCCTTTTCGATATGGTCTTCAATTCCAGCACTCTGTCACAGGACATGATCGTGGAATCAATCCTCACCATGATGATCATGAAACAGCTTGTCTGATCCTATTCATCCACATACACCCAGGCATCCCGCCCCTCATAACGAAATTCCATTACCTTTTTCCAGGCATCGCGGGAATTGTCGTACCGCAGGGCAGAAACCAGATGAAAATCATTGGGTGAATATAAACGCACCACTTCGTACCCTTCACTGTCAACCACCGTTTCATAATGATCGGCATTCCCGGGCACCTTGAAGCTTCCCAGCACCACATGGTACTTATAGCGGGCACGCATCTCCTCTTCATACTCCCTTACCCGCTGCAGCGAATCCAGACGGGCCTGTTCAGCAAAACGTTTTTCTTCAACAATTCTCAGTGAATCGGCAATGCGTATGCTGTCGCGGCGTGCCTGTTCCGCCTGTTCGGCGGCTGCCTTCTTTTTGCCGAACCATCCTTTTTTCTCGATGAATTTGCAGCTACCGAGAGAGAGAAGAACGGCCAGGGTCAGAAGCAAGGAAATCCTGTTCGCTTTCATAATGCTGTTTACAAATTGGTTATCAGATACAAAAGTAGAATTAACTACCGAATTATCAAACAGAAATTTTTTATATCCGGAACAGGAATCCGGTGCATTTTCCATGAAGCCATAGAAAAACCTTCACATTTTTTCCTAAATTAGCCCGTCAGATACTAAAAAAACCGTATTATGAGAACGATTCCGCATTTCTTTGAAGAAAACGTGGCCAGGTTTGCCGGTAACCCCTATATGTGGGAAAAAAAGACCGACAGGTTCGAAGCCGAAACCTACGGGCAAATCCACGAACGGGTGGTCCGTTTCGCCTGTGGCCTGCTCAGTATGGGAATCAATCACGGCGACCGCCTGGCCCTGCTCTCGGAGGGAAGGAATGACTGGATCGTTTGTGAGTTGGGCATTCTCTATACGGGAGCCATCAACGTTCCCCTGTCTACACTCCTGTCCGATGCCGAAATCAAATTCAGGATTGTCCACAGCGGCTCCCGCTTCCTGATTGTTTCCGGAACCCAGTATCCGAAACTGGAAACCATTCGAAAAGAACTGCCCGAACTCGAGAAGATCATCTGCCTGGATGAAAAAGAATACTATCTACCCGATGAGATCCCCTTTTCTGAGGTCATGAACCGGGGAAAAGAATACCTGCAGAAAAACAGGGAAACATTTGAAAAAAGATGGAAAGCCGTGCAGGAAGACGATTTTGCCAATATAAGCTATACCTCGGGAACCACGGCCGAACCCAATGGCATCATTCTTTCACATAAAAATTATTATGCCAATGTGCAACAAGCCTATTCCCTGATGAGTATCGAACCCGACTGGAAAATCTTTCTTTTCATACCGTGGGACCACTCCTTCGCTCATTCTGCCGGTTTATATTGCTTCATGGGAAAAGGCGCCAGCATCGGTTCCCTCCAGGTAGGAAAAACCTCGGTGGAAACCCTGAAAAACATCCCCCTGAATATCAAGGAATTCAAACCTGATATGATGTTCAGTGTCCCCGCCTTTTCCAAAAACCTGAAAAAAAACATTGAAAGCGCCATCCGGCAGAAAGGCCCCCTGGTACAGAAGCTCTTCAACCACGCCCTGAAGATCAGTTATTCCTATAATAAAGAAGGTTTCAACAAGGGTGGGGGGTTGCAATTCCTAAAAATTCCGCTGATGAAACTGTACGACCTGATCCTGTTTAAAAAGATCAGAGAACAGCTGGGCAGAAACATGAAATTCTTCATTGGCGGGGGAGCCCTGCTCGATATTGAATTGCAGCGTTTCTTCTATGCCATAGGCATTCCCATTTACCAGGGATACGGCCTGTCGGAAGCCACTCCCATCATCTCCATCAACACGCCCCACCGCCACAAGCTGGGCTCATCAGGTATGCCTGTTAAAATGATGGAGATCCGCATCCTGGACGAGGACGGAAAAGAACTGCCGGTGGGAAAGAAAGGAGAGATCGTAATCAAAGGCGACAACGTGATGATGGGATACTGGAAAAACGAGAAAGCTACCCACGAAACCATCCGGAACGGATGGCTGCATACCGGCGATATGGGATACCTCGACTCCGACGGATTCCTTTATGTTCTGGGCCGCTTTAAAAGCCTGCTCATTGCCGACGACGGAGAGAAATACAGTCCGGAAAGCATTGAAGAGGCTATGGTATTCCAGTCGAGATACATATTACAATGCATGCTATATAACAACCAGAATCCCTATACCGTGATGTTCCTGGTTCCCGATAGGGAAGAATTAAAAAAATACCTCCAGGAAAGAGAACTGGATATAAAAACAGAAGAAGGGAAAGAAGCCGCGCTGAAACTCCTGCAACAGGAAGTAAATGCCTGCCGCAAAGGAGGGAAATACGAAACGATGTTCCCCCAACGCTGGTTGCCGGCTTCCATCGGGATACTCGATGAAGAATTTACCGTACACAATAAAATGCTGAACAGCATGCAGAAAATGGTGAGGCGGAAAGTAGTGGAGAAATACCAGGATTTGCTCGATTATCTGTATACTCCCGAATCGAAAAATATAATCAACGAAAGAAACAAGGAAGCCATAACCAAACTGTTGAGCTGATGCTAAACCCACCCAGCAAAGTAATTGAATGGTATGCCCGAAAGAAAGGCCTTTCTGTCAATGTAAGATGAGCACTCAATCCACAGAACGGGAGCATATCGCACGAAAATCAAGGTCCATTCGCCTTGTTAGAAAAATCCACCGGGTTTCGGCCATTGCCCTGTTCTTCTTTATGTTTGTAATCGCCGTGACAGGAATCATTCTGGGATGGAAAAAACACAGCGGCGATCTGATTCAACCCCGTTCGTATACCGGCACCACCAGCGACCTGAGCCGATGCCTGCCTGTGGACAGCCTTGCCAAAAGGGCTTTTCACTTTCTGCGCGATTCCGTTTCCCCCCACCTGCCGGCAGAGCTCGACCGCATTGACCTACGTCCGGATAAGGGCATGGTCAAGTTCATTTTTTCCCGCCATTACCATGAAGTACAGCTGGATATGGCCACAGGGGAATTGCTGAACCTGGGCTTCCGTACCTCCGACCTGGTAGAAAACATCCACGATGCTTCGCTGCTGGACCGCCTGCTGAATACACCAAACGGCCAGATCAAACTGGTTTACAATACCCTGATGGGCCTTGCCCTGATCACCTTCGTGTTAACCGGACTGTGGCTGTGGTACGGCCCCAGGGGAATCAAAAAAACAGGCGGGAGAACCAAACGGCCCAGACGAGCGGCCCCCCGCACAGGCGGATAGTTTTGATTTATTTCACTGTATCCTTCAGTAACATTACATACCATGAAATAAAGCAGGAAACATGATCTCACCTTTGTTTAATCAACTGCTTTTGCCCTTCCTGGCCGCCATGTTTCTGGCCATCAATATGGGTGGCAGTGGAACCGGGCCCTCCTTTTCGGCAGCATACGGATCCGGGATCATCCGCAGGGGGCTGATTCCGGGAGTGTTTGGAATCATGGTTTTCCTGGGAGCCATTATTGCAGGTAAAGGCACGGCCACCACCATGGGAAAAGAACTGCTCGATCCGGAAAAGATGACTTTTGGTGTGGTAACCATTATTCTGCTTTCGGTGTCGGTTGCCCTGCTTGTGGCCAATCTGGCCGGAATTCCTCAATCGACCAGCCAGGCCACCGTACTCTCCGTTACAGCAGCAGCCTTGTACTTCAGTGAACTGAACTCCCGCAAGCTCCTGCTGGAAATCATTCCCACCTGGTTCATCCTGCCTGTCATTTCCTTCGGGATCTGTTACCTTATTGGGAATTACATCTACAAGCCCATCCGGAAAAGGGGATATACGCTTTCGCGGAAGGTGAATCAGAACCCTATTCTCAAAATCTTCATCCTCCTCATGTCCATGTACGTGGCATTTTCCATCGGGGCGAACAATGTGGCCAATGCAGCAGGACCAATTGCTAGCATGACCCTCAACGAACTCGACATTCAGCCCGATCAGAATTTTGTGTTGATTATGATCCTGTGTACCCTGATTGTAGCCCCCAGCTTCGGAATCGGGAGTTCCCTTTTCGGGAAAAAGATCGTTGCACGAACAGGAAAGGAAATTGTGATGTTCGGCAGAATTGAAGCCGTGATCATCTCTTTTGTTTCAGGAACCCTTCTGCTTCTGGCTTCCGTTACCAAAGGCATCCCCACTTCTCTGGTACAACTCAACGTGGGGGCCATCCTGGGGATCGGTGTGGCCAAGCTGGGTGCCAGGAATATTTTCAGAAAAACCGAAGTCAACCAGTTTTTTGCCATGTGGATCATTGCCCCGGCCATTGCTTTTCTTCTTTCCCTGGGAATGATCTGGCTGTCGGACAAAATGGGATGGTTCGGGATGTGATTAATAAAGCCCCTTTCTGAAGATAATCCGACCGGCGCGATCCGGAGAATATAAACTTCAGGCGGATATTAAAAGAACAGCCGGGTGATCCTGTCCGCTACCTCCCGGGGATCGGGATTGATATCAAAAACCTCGCTGGGTTTGAGGTAGTATAATTCCTTTTCCCGCATAAATTTTCCTTCTCCCCCGCCTGTTATATTGAGCATAACGCAGGAATTCTTTTTTACCAGGCCATCTTTCACCGCTTTCATCAGGGTAGCCACAGCCACACCTGCCGCAGGATGCAGATCGATGCCTTCGGTTTCCTCAAACAATTTACCGGCAGCCAGAGCCTCCTCGTTGGTAGCAGCCATGACATGGCCTCCCGCATCCATCATGGCATCGTACAACCCACCGGCCATGTGATAATTGGGACGGCGGTTCGACAATACTTTGGCGATAATAGCCTCTGCCTGGCTGCGGGCTTCTTCATCATCCATGGGCAGCATGGTCCGGGACCCGGCTTCCCAGGCATGGCGAATGGGTACAAAGGGATAATTCTGGGATACGATAAGTTTCATTTTCCCCTTTCCAAAGCGTCCGTCCTCCAGTAAGCGCAGGTTGGCCTCCCAGGCAGCGATAGCTCCCGTACCACTCCCGATGGCCTGGAAATAAAAGTCAGGAATACGCCCCATGGCGGTAACGGCCGAAAGAACCGTGGTACCCATTCCATCACGCCGGGCCACATTTTTGGCTCCCCCCTCGGGAATAAAACCTGGAACCTTTGAGGCAATGGACGACAGGTGGATGGAGTCAAAATAGTCGCTTCCCGAACGGCTCACGGCCAACTTGACGGAATCATTCAATGGCCTGTCAAACCACAGACAATCAATATAATCTTCCGGCACGAAAAGCAGCAGGGGGATATGGTTATCCGAACAAACCCTGGCAAACGAACGGGCCGTGTTACCGGCCGATGCCACCACCAGCACCTTCTCGGAACCGGGATCCATCCTGCCGCAAACGGAATACGCTTCGGTTTCCTTGAATGAGCAGGTCATCATCATCGCTCCCCTTTCAGGCCAGTAACCGCTGAAGGTAATCCAGAGGTCGTTCATTCCCAGCCTGCCGGCCAGCGCTTCACTTTTGTAAGTTACAGGTGCGGAAGATCCCTCCAACATTCGTTTCACTGGTAACCAGCCGGAAAACCTGTAAAACCCCCACTCCTCAGAACCTGGTTCCAGCTGTTTCTTCTCATAAAGGGCACGGATCAGTGTGGGTTCTTTCTCTCCCGGAGCTTCCAGTGTCCAGCCTTCATCGTCGAAAATCTTACCGGAAGCCACCGATTGCAATCTGTACAGGGTAGGTGTGAATGTTTCTGTCATAATGTCTGGGGATTGAGGAGCAAAAATAATGATTTCTGCGGGCTGACAAAACGGGGTTTTCTTTTCTCCGGAAATATAGTAAATTGACCTTCAAAAGTCCGGCCATGAAAAATATCCTGTTACTTCTTTTTTTTCTTACAGTCACTCAGGCAATTTACGGGCAGGCGGCTCTCAGCCCGCGCATTGCCAGTTACGACATCCGCGTTGAACTCGACACGGAAAAGCATGTTCTGACAGGAACTGCCCTCCTGAACTGGACAAATCCCTCGGCCGACACGGTAGGTGAACTCCGGTTCCATCTCTACATGAACGCATTCAAAAATTCCCGGTCAACTTTTATGAAAGAATCCGGCTCACGCTTCAGGGGTACGAAAGCGAAAGAGGATCCGGAAGCATGGGGATGGATCGATATCACACGTTTGAGCCTGCCCGGCGGCGCCGATCTCACATCTTCTATCCGGTATATCCAGCCCGACGACGGGAATCCTTTCGACCAGACCGTGATCAGCGTGCCGCTCACCGAACCGGTGTTCCCCGGAAAAAAGCTCAGGGCAGAAATCGATTTTACCACCAAACTCCCGAAAATCCTGGCCCGCACAGGGTACAGCGGCGATTTTTACCTGGTGGCACAATGGTTCCCCAAACTGGGGGTATATGAACCGGCCGGCATGCGGGGCAACGAAAAAGGAAGGTGGAACTGCCACCAGTTTCATGCAAATTCCGAATTCTACGCCGATTTTGGGGTATACCGGGTCAGTATAACCCTCCCTCCTGAATACAGGGTGGGCGCTACCGGAGTAAGGATCGATTCGGTGATGAACGCCGACAGCAACCAGGTACTGACTTATCTGGCCGAAGACGTAGTGGATTTTGCCTGGACGGCTTCCCCCCGTTTTGAAGTGTTCAACGACCGGTGGAACCAAGTTTCCGTACACCTGATGATACAGCCCGAAAATGCCGGCCAGGCCGGACGCTACCTCCACGCTGTGAAATCGGCCATGGATTATTTCGCCGAAGCACTGGAGCCATACCCCTACCCTTCCATTACGGTGGTTGACCCTCCCCTTCACGGAATACAGGCAGGAGGCATGGAATACCCCATGTTCATCACAGCAGGTACGGTGGCAGGAATGCCCGAAAGGGTAAGGATTCCTGAATCACTCACCATCCATGAATTCGGGCACAATTATTTCATGGGGATACTGGCTACCCATGAAGGGGAGGAGGCCTGGATGGACGAGGGAATGAACAGCTATTTCGAATCGAAGATCATGGACCATGTGTACGGAGAACAACGCAGCGTATATGATTTTCCCCGGTTCCATGCTGGAAGCGCTGAGAACCAGCGACTGGGATACACCGGAATGAGCAATCCCCGGATCGCTCCTCCTGCCCGGTTCTCCTGGGAATTCCCCCACGGAGGTTACAGTCCCCTTTCATACAACAAAGCGGCCACCCTGCTTTTTACCCTGGAAAACCTTGTTGGCCGGCCCACCATGCAGGAAATCATGAAAACCTATTACCGGCTGTGGAAATTCAAACATCCGTGCGGGCAGGATTTCATTCACGTGGTCAATGAGGTGGTAAGGAAAAACCACGGCACCCGCTTTGGAGAGAATATGAACTGGTTTTTCGACCAGGTATTGTTCGGCTCGGGGATATGCGATTATAAGATGGCTTCCGTTCATGTGAACCGTATCCGGCCTCCTGCAGGAATAGAAGAAGTGGGTGAAAACAAGGTGACCTACCGGAATATAGAATACTCGGAGGAATTGTATGAAAACCGGGTGATCATTCACCGGCTGGGAGATGTGGTCATGCCTCTGGAGGTAAAAATAGATTTCGACGACGGTTCATCGGTAACGGAATACTGGGACGGAAAAGAGGAAACCTGGGAATACAGGCACGAAGGAACCCGGAGAGTGGTGCGGGCAGTGCTTGACCCGGAAAACAAAATCCTTCTCGACCTGAACCGGCAGAATAACAGCTACACCCTGCAACCGCGGCAGGGAACCATCAGGAACTGGGCTGTGAACTTTCTGTTCATACTCCAGCACCTGTTTCATATAATGGCCATTTTCCTGGCATAACCTTCATAAGATCCAGCCATGAACATTGTAAAAATTTATCTCCGTGGAGCCAACTTCAGTATTCGCAGCTGGCAGCTTGTTACCCTGCTGTACCTGGTTCATACCCTGCTCAGCCTGGTGCTGGTCCTGCCTTTTTATTCCGCTATGAAGGATACCATTGGACCCTCGATGGCTCTTGAAAATTTTCATAAAAGTTTTCAATTCACGGCATGGACAGAATTTACACGGGATTTTTCTCAGAAAATGCAGGTCTTTGCCGGAATCATCGGGTATGCTCTTCTGTTTTCCCTGTTTGTTCAGGTTTTTCTGAAGGGAGGAATCCTGGCCATGATCCGTGAAGATTATGCACGGTTCACCATAAAACGGTTTGCCGAAGCATGCGGAATATGGTTCATGCGATTCCTGCAGGTCAGTCTCATGGTTTTGCTATTGCATCTTGTTCTGGCTTTTCTGATATGGTTGCCCGCATCCCTGATACTGCAACACCAGTTCACCCTTACACTCACCGGCCAGTCATTGATCCGCACGGCCCTTATCGCTCTGACCCTGCACTTTGTGCTCGGCTCACTGGTTTTTCTCTTCGGAGAATATACCAGATACATTCTTTTCGTTTCAGGAACAAAAGGAGTGTTCCGTGCTTTCCGGAAAGCCGTGGTGCTGGTCCTGAAAAAGATATACCTCGTTTATCCGCTCTTCCTGTTGCTCCTTGTAAACGGCATACTTCTTTCTCTGGCCTGGTTTTTCCTTCAAAAAGTTACGGGTTTCGGAACCGGCTTTACCCTGCTGTTCCTGGTTCTTATGCAGCAGGCGGTTTTCTGGCTCAGGAATATGCTACGCCTGTGGCTCACTGCCAGCCAGTTTTATCTGTACAGTAAATTCCCTACCCCATTGATAACCTGAAACATGCCGACTGAGGAATAGCCGGCAATAAAAAAAATAACTACCTTTGGGTTATGCGCAAGGGCCTGATCATAACCCTGGGATGGTTATTCTGTATTTTCTCCTGGCCGGATGTGCTGAAAGCACAGCTTGGCAATCCGTTTATTGCCCAGCCCAAGCTGCCGCCCGATATAACCCCGGAAAACTACAGCATTATTCAGGACCCTGACGGGGTAATGCTTTTCGCCAACCGGCAGGGAACGCTTTCCTATAATGGCATTGAATGGAAGTATCTGGATTTGCCTGTCGTACCCTCCGTTCTGTATCTGGAACCTGAAAACCGGCAGGTATATCTCGGATCGGCCAGCAGTTACGGACGCCTTGCCAGAACGGGAAACCAGCCGTACCGGTATGAAGAGCTGTCAGGCGATTTTTCGGAAATAGGCCATATCGTCGAGATCCAGTCAAATACCACCCATATTTATTTCATGAGTTCCGAAACCCTTTCGGAAATCAGCCTGGAAGATCCCGGACACAAGAAAATCTGGAGGGCCGCCCCGGGACAGGTTTTCGACGGGCTGCTGGTTCACTCAAACGGCTTCCTGCTCCACATCAGGCATCAGGGTTTCTTCCATACCCGGTCTGACAGCCTCGTCCGTTTTCCCGACGAATACGGGTTCGATTCCACCTCCCCTGCAGCAGTATTTCCATCCAGCCATAACGAATGGACCCTGTGTACCCGGGAAAATCAGATATACTTCTTTGATGGGGAAAATTTCAGGCTGTTTAAGCCCGAAGACCAGGATTATCTCAGCAGCAATATCATCTCATGCGGCCTCTCCCTGCCTGGCAAACAGATGGTTATAGGCACCTATACCGGAGGGTGTATGATCATTGACCGGAATACCGGGGAAACGAACTATCTGTTCAATTACCGAAACGGTCTCCCCGAGGACGAGATCCTGGCCATGGGTACCGACAGAAATCAGGGTTTATGGCTGGCACAGGAGGTGGGGCTGAGCAGGGTTGATTTTTCCTTTCCTGTAAGGAATTTCAACATATATCCCGGTTTGGAAGGAAACCTCCATACCAGCCTCCACACCGGGAAGGATTTGTATGTCGGAACATCGGAAGGAGTCTTTTACCTGAACGAGATCAGGGAATACAAAGAGGTGGAGGTCTGGGTCAGGGCGGAAGACAGGCAGCCACAGCAGGTACCGGTAGCAGAGGAATCCGCAGGAAAAGATACTGTCCGAAAAGATGAACCTGCCGGGGAAAAGGAATCCGTTTCCGAAACAAAGGAAAAAAAAGGTTTCTTCCGTTGGCTGTTCGGAAAAAAAAACAAGGAGGAGGAAGAAAAGGAAGAAAGCGAATCTGAAGTAAAAGCACAGGAAGAATCCAGCGAAGAAACCATCGAACCCGTGGCTGTAGAACCCGCCCCGGTACGACCCCGGTATGTCAGGCGAAAGATCAGTACCCTGGAATCCGTCAGGTACGAATTTACCCGGGTAACCGGATTGCATGCCAAGTGCCGCCAGCTGATACAAATGGGTAACAGGCTTCTGGCAGCCACCAACATCGGTGTTTTTGAAATAAACGATCAGACGGCCAGTCCCGTTATCGAAAACATGAACATCCGGTATATAACTCCATCTTGCCGGGAAAATGTATTCTACGCAGCAGGTTCGGCCGGCATCCTTGTACTGAACCGTGAACCCGGTGGTTGGAAAAAAGAACTGTGGGCCGCCGACCTCGGAGAAACCGCCTCCATACTGGAGGAAGATGCGCAAACCCTGTGGGCAGGAGAAACGAACCGGGTGTTCCGTATCAAGGTGAACAACCGGCTTCAGCCTGTCGAAATATCGGAATATACCCTTCCTATGGTCCGTCCATACCGGGTTATGGCCAGGGCCATCAGTCACGAACCCTTCTTCTTTGTCGGCACATCCATATTCACCTATAACAGGGAAGCCGATGCTTTGGAACCCGCCATCGGGAAATTTCCGGAATTCACTTCTACCCCGCAGCTGATATGCAACCATTACCGCATCACCTGGCTGCGATCGGAGCAGAACTGGGAAGTACTGAATTCGCCCGAAACCATCGATCCCCGGCTGATACGATACCTCAGACTGTTCGGCAACATCCGCGACATTTCCCTGTCTCCTACAGGCGAGTTGTGGGTTATTGACGGCGACAACCGTCTCAGTAAAATCCTTCCGGTTTCAGATACCGGGGCCGAAACCCCCTTCCATGTTTATTTTACAGGCCTTTCACACGCCAATGGCTATCAGGAGATAGCAACCTACCAGGAAATCGGTTATGACCAGTTCCCGATCGATATCCATATTACCGCTCCCTATTTTGTCAAACCCGAAAATACCGCATACCAGTACCGCATGGATCCCTTCATGAAGGACTGGTCAAAATGGAGTTCTCAATACAGCACCATCACTTTTCATAACCTGCCGCCGGGAGAGTACACCCTGTATGTCAGGGCAAGAAATATCCTGGGCAACACTTCGAACATCCGGTCTGCACAGTTTGTGATACACCCTCCCTTTTACCGCACAACCTGGTTCATATTGCTGATGGCGATGGGCGCCCTTTTACTGGTGGGTCTGATCCTCTGGTTATGGACCCGGAAACTTCAGCACGACAAAAAGGTGCTGGAACAGAAAGTGGTTGAGCGAACCCTCGAGATCACCAGGCAAAAAGAAGAGATCGAGTCACAACGTGACGAACTGGAGCGGCAGCGCGACCAGATAGCCCATCAGAAAAAAGAAATCACCGACAGTATTCTGTACGCCAGCCGTATCCAGACTGCCATACTTCCTCCGCATGAATCCATCACCCGTTTTTTCAGGGATTATTTTATCATTTATATACCACGGGACATCGTAAGCGGAGATTTTTACTGGTTCAGGGAGCAGAACGGAAAAATACTGGTGGCTGCAGCCGACTGCACCGGGCACGGTGTACCCGGAGCGTTCATGAGCATGCTGGGATTAACGGCCCTGAATGATATTGCCGTAAATACCCGCATACGGAATGCCGGGCAGGTTCTGGACGACCTGAGGAACCGGGTGATCACTGCCCTGCACCAAACCGGGCGGGAAGGAGAAGCAAAGGACGGAATGGACATATCCCTGTGTGTTATCGATCAGAAGAAGAAAAAGATTCATTTTTCCGGGGCGTTCAATCCGCTCCTCCTGTTCAGGAACCAGGAACTGATTGAGATCCCGGGCGACAAAATGCCTATCGGAATATACGATCGATACCTGAAACCTTTTACCAACCATGTACTGGATTATTATCCAGGAGATACGATCTATCTGTTCTCAGACGGATTTATCGACCAGTTCGGTGGAAAAAAGGAAAAGAAATTCAAATCCCACCGGTTCAGGAATCTGCTGGCATCGATACAGGACCAGCCGCTGAACAGGCAGATGGAGCTGATGGAAGAAGCCTTCCTCACCTGGAAAGGCACCCTTGACCAGCTGGATGATATTCTGGTCATCGGGATCAGGCTGTGATCACATTTCCGCGTGTTCGGTCCTGCGGATAATCTCTTCCTGAAGGTCAGGTCCCAGATTATTGAAGTAATCGCTGTATCCCGCCACACGCACAATCAGGTCCCGGTATTTTTCAGGGTGCTTCCGGGCATCCCGCAGGGTTTCGGCATCAACCACATTAAACTGAATATGGTGCCCGTCAAGGCGGAAATAGCTTCTGATAAGGCTCCCCAGTTTCCTGATGGCTTCTTCTCCATCGAAAAAGGATGGAGAAAATTTCTGATTCAGCAGGGTGCCGCCCGTACGGAGATGATCGATTTTTGAAACGGAACGGATTACCGCAGTGGGCCCTTCCCTGTCGGCTCCCTGTACAGGCGAAATCCCTTCGGAAAGAGGTTCCCGGGCAGGCCGGCCGTCGGGCATGGCACCCGTTACACTGCCGAAATATACATGACAGGTGGTGGGCAAAAGGTTCACACGGAACGTGCCCCCCCTGGAAGTAGGCCTGCCGTCCACCGCTTCGTAAAATGCATTGAATACCCTTACGGCAAGCTGGTCGGCAGTGTCGTTATCATTTCCATATTTCGGGGTATGATACACCAGACTGTAGCGCAGGTCTTCCGAACCTTTGAAATTATTCTTCAGAGCGGC
The DNA here is from genome assembly GCA_011049175.1 of Bacteroidota bacterium. Lineage (GTDB taxonomy): Bacteria > Bacteroidota > Bacteroidia > Bacteroidales > VadinHA17 > HyVt-105. The sequence continues at coordinate 75,092 of DSCJ01000133.1, forward strand.
CAGCAACTCATCCCATGCCATATCTTTCTTGTCGAACAGATGGTATTTCAGCGAGGTGAGATTATCGGTCAAGCTGCCCAGCCCCACTCCCTGAATATACGAAGTGTTATACCTTGCCCCTCCGGCATTATAATCCTTTCCGTTGCTGATACAGTCGTCGATCAGCAGTGAAAGAAAAGGTACCGGCATGTGGGTGGCATTGATCTTCTCAATAATGTTATTGCCTCTGATCTTGATATCGATGAAATATTCCAGCTGTTTCCTCCAGGCCGCAAACAGGTCGTCAAAACGTTTGAAATCGCGCGGATCACCGGTGGCCAGCCCGGTCTGTTTGCCGGTGCGCGGATCTTTTCCGTTATACAGCACCAGTTCCAGCAGCTTGGTCAGGTTAAAATACCCGGTAAGAATGTACGCCTCGGTACCGAAAGCCCCGCTTTCCACACATCCGCTGGCTCCTCCCCGGCGTGCATCGGTAATGTCTTTTCCCTGCCGCACCAGTTCTGCCACAATGGCATCGGTATTGAACACCGAGGGTTGCCCGAAACCCGTTTTGATGATCTTCAGTGCCCGGTACAGGAAACGGTCGGGATTTTTCCGGCTCAGCTGCACCATGGAAGAAGGCTGCAGTATGCGCATCTCCTCAATCACATCCATGATCAGATAGCTCAACTCATTCACGGCATCGGAACCGTCGGGCCGCACCCCTCCCAGGTTGATCAGGGCAAAATCGGTGTAAGTATTGCTTTCCTGGGCGGTAACCCCCACTTTCGGAGGAGCAGGATGATTATGAAACTTCACCCAGAAACACTGCAGCAGCTCGGTGGCCTTTTCCCTGGTGAGGGTTCCTTCGGCCATCTCCCTGCTGTAGAAGGGGAACAGGTGCTGATCGAGCCGGCCGGGATTGAAGGAATCCCAGGGATTAAGCTCGGTGATCACCCCCACATGCACGTACCAGTAATACTGCAGGGCTTCGTGAAATGTGCGGGGAGCATGGGCCGGCACGTGCCGGCTGATGGCAGCCATCTGCTCCAATTCCTTTTTCCTTTCCGGATCTTTTTCCCCTGCAGCCAGTTTTTCAAGCATGGCAGCATGCCTGCCGGCAAATCCGATCAGTGCATGGGCTGCAATTTCCATGGCTTCCAGCTCCTCATTCTTTTCATAGGCTCCGGGATCATTGAAATAGTCAAGCCGGGCCCTGGTTTCCCTTATCTCACGGATGAGGTCAAGCATCCCCCGGGAATAGATCTTGTCGCCCAGAACTGTGTGCCCCGGAGCCCGCTGCTCCTGAAACTCCGTAAAAATACCCGCTTCATAGGCCAGGTGCCATTCGGGCAACATAGCCTGCATGATCCTGTCGCGGTTGGTTTTTCCCTTCCAGAAAGGAATGATCTCTTCCCTGTAAATTCTCCGGGTCTCTTCATCCACCTGAAATGAAACCTTTTCGCGGTTATGAAGGGTATCGAGGTCCTCCGGCGTATGTAGGGTGATCTCGGGATAAGTGGGAGTGGCGGCAGGCGCCGGCCCTCTTTCCCCTACAATCAATTCTCCGTCGTTGATACAGATCTCCTTGTTTTCAAGAATATACCGGAAACAAAGGGCGCGCTGAACGGGAACGGATTTCCCCACAGCCTCACCGCTTTTGTAAAAACGGGTGACCAGCATGGCTCTCTCGGGAGAAATCCGGGGAACAGCCTGCAGGCTTTGATCACGTAATTTTTTCACCCTTTCAGTCATCATGATTTCCTGCTGTTTAATGGTTCTTTCTTATATTGCTTTTTTAAAACTACCGGTTGACAGAAATTGCTCTCATCCTCCCACCTCCACCGGGACGTTTGCATGGTTTGCAAGCCTCCACCGGATCGATTCCATGGTTTCGCCTGCGGGAACCTGTATCTCTCCCGCGGCGTATTCTCCCCGGAAGGTTCTATGTTTTCGTGCAGCCAGATTATGGTACGGCAACAGATCCACTCCCTGAACAGCGGTTCCTGCTTCGGTAAGCAGTGCTTCCAGCGCTTTCAGGTCTTCCTCCCTGTCGTTGACCCCCGGGATCAGCGGTACACGAAGCCGGATGTTTGCACGCATTTTGATCAGCCACCGCAAATTTTCCAGGATCAACCGTTGGCTTTTACCCGTGTACCGGCGGTGCCGTTCGTTATCAAGTGACTTGATGTCATATAGAAACAGATCAATATACGGAAGGATACGCTGCAGAGCGTCGTTTCCGGCATATCCCGACGTGTCAAGACAGGTATGAAGTCCCTCACCCACACACGCCCGGGCCAACTCCTCCAGAAACCCGGCCTGCATAAGCGGTTCGCCTCCCGAAAAGGTTACCCCTCCCTCCGATTCATTCATAAAAACCGCATCTTTCCTGATCCTCTCCATCACCTGTTCCACCGTCATCCATTCCCCTACCTTTTCTTCCTCCCGGTAGGTCCTGCCATCCAGCTTCCGGGTATTTACCGTTTTTTCCACCTGTTTGCGATAACTTTCGGGATTATGGCACCAGACGCACCTCAGGGGGCACCCTTTGAAAAACACGGTGGTCCGGATTCCGGGACCGTCGTGTACGGCAAAACGTTTGATATCGAACAGGAGACCTCTGGACATAAGGGAATGCGGATTATTGATTACGGATTGACAATGCCTGAATAGTATAATAACGATCCTGTTTTTCTTCGACTCACCAACCCGCCAACCCCCCACTTCACTATTTTCACTGAATTTTTCCATCCGGAAGCATAGCGAACCGGATGAAATAGTCGAACATTTCCTGAGATGATGAAATGATCGTCAGGTGTTACAGGCTCTTTATTATTACAGAAAATCAATGAACGGAAAGAACAGTTCATTACAAAAATTTATTATGTAAACCTGAAAATGGTTACAATCCGTGCATGAGGCAACGGAAAACAGAAAGTTATCTTATCCAGCACTCGTAGAGTCCCCGGTTGGAGAAGCTTTTATACCGCTTTGACACAATGGGAGAGTGCATATCCGGAGATTTTATTCAAAATTACATGATTTTCATGAAAAATAAAATTTATTATTCTTTTTCATGAAATACTGCGGAGTAACATCCCCGCCAGAGTATGCGGACAGTCACTGTATGAAACCGGGTCGCCAGGAATAAGGGGCAGGCAGGCAGGCCTGTGTGTCCTTCGCAGAGAAACAAAGGCAACCAATGCTGAGTGGCGCTAAATACCTGGTGACAGTTACTTTATTCCGTAATTAACAAAATCACAAAATGATATCAGATAACAGAGAAAGATCAGCGAATATGACGAAACAGACAACTACGTAGACAACTACGTAGACAACTACGTAGGGTTTGCTGATTTTCTGGCGACAAATTCGTATATTGTTGATAATTAGTATATTATGTTAATAAGTTTCACCATAAATGCAGGGAAATGTGACCGGAATTTACTAAAATAGCCTAAATTC